>CAMZLV010000001.1 GCA_947311835.1 uncultured Lutibacter sp.
ATGACCAAACCAATAGAAGAAAAATTACTCAAAATACCGTTGCTAAATATTTTGGTAAAACTTGGTAAAAAAATTAAAATTCCTGGATTACAAGGAATGTCGCTATACGATTTGCTGGAAATGTACTTTTTAGGAATTATAAAAGGCGCATTAACTTCAAGAGCAGGAGCGATAGCATTTAGTTTTTTTATGGCTTTATTTCCTTTTCTATTATTTGTATTAACGTTAATTCCGTTTGTACCAATAGAAGGTTTTCAAGAAGATTTTTTGGCAACAATCAATCAAATATTACCGCCAACAACTTCCGATTCGGTTGATGATGTAATTGGTGATATTTTTAATAACCGCTATAGTGGTTTGCTGTCATTTGGTGTTTTGACGTCACTTTTATTAATGACCAATGGCGTAAATGCTATTTTCGGAGGCTTTGAATACTCATATCACGTAAAAGCAACAAGAAATATGTTTAAGCAGTTTGTTGTAGCATTAGGCGTTTCTATTGCACTGACAGTCTTACTATTATTAACCGTATCCATTATGATTTATTTTGAAATAGGTATTCAGAGTTTAAAATCAAAAGGATTGGTAAATGACGAAGTATATTGGATACAAATAGGGCGTTTGGCATTTTTCGTTGTCATGCTTTATACAGCAGTATCAATCCTCTACAATTATGGCGTAAAAGATTTAAGTCAACGTACATTTTTCACTTCTGGAGCAGTATTAACAACAATATTAACCTTGCTAATGTTTTATTTATTCGGAATATATGTTGAAAAATTTGCGCAATATAATAAGTTGTACGGCTCAATAGGAACGTTACTAATTTTGATGCTTTTTGTATGGTTAAATTCAATTATTCTACTACTTGGTTTTGAATTAAACGCCTCTATGAATAGACTACGAATAAAACAAAACACAGAAAACAAATGAAAGTCACCGCAATGATTCCTGCGCGTTTAGAAGCAACGCGTTTTCCACGTAAACTTATGCAAGATTTAGGTGGAATAACGGTTATACTAAGAACGTATGAAGCAACCAAAAACACCAATTTATTTGATGAAGTATATGTTGTAACGGATAGTAAACTTATATTCGATGAAATTACTAAAAATGGTGGAAAAGCCATTATGAGCAATAAAAATCACGAATCTGGAAGTGATAGAATAGCAGAAGCAATACAAAAGATAGAAACAGATATTGTAATAAATGTGCAAGGAGATGAACCTTTTACTGATGAGCAATCGTTACGTGATTTATTAGCCGTTTTTAAAGATGATAATACTTCTAAAATAGATATCGCTTCATTAATGTTTGAAATTTCTGACACAGATGAAATTAACAATCCAAATAATGTAAAAGTGGTTGTTGACTCAGTTGATTTTGCGATGTACTTTAGCCGTTCCCCAATTCCGTTTCCAAGAGAAGTTAAAACCGCAAAATACTATAAACACATTGGAATTTATGCCTTTAGAAAAGAAATTTTACTTAAAGTGACACAATTACCGATGACTATTTTAGAGCAAACAGAAAAATTAGAACAACTACGATTTTTAGAAAATGGAGTAACCATTAAAATGGTAAAAACAACACAGCAACCAATAGGAATTGATACGCCTGAAGATTTAAATAAAGCACGAAAAATGCTAGCTAAAAATTAAGTTAAATTGAAGTTAAAATTCTTATAATTCAAACAAAAAACACTACTTTTGAACAACAAAAATATAATTACTAAAATGATAAAAATGAATAGAATAAAAATGATAATGATTGCGATCATTATGTTTCAATTACAATCTTTTGCACAATCAGGTGAAGGAGGAATGTGGATGCCAAATACCATTAAACAAGTTGAAAAAGACATGCAAAATATGGGTATGACCATTGATGCTGATGCTATTTGGGACACATCAAAACCAAGTATTAAAGACGCAATAGTTCAAATTGGAAATGGATGTACTGCCGAAATCATGTCAGATAAAGCATTGGTTTTTACCAATCATCATTGTGGTTATGCAGCAATACAAAAACTATCAACCGTAGAGCACAATTATTTAGAAAATGGTTTTTGGGCAAAATCTTACAAAGAAGAATTACCAGCAGAAGGTGTTGACGTAACTTTTATTGAAGATATTGTTGATGTAACGGCTATTATTCTAAAAGGTGTTACAGATGATTTAAAACCATCTGAAAGACAATCAATTGTTGATAAAAATACGACTGCATTAAAAAACGCAACTGATTTAGAAAAATTTCATTCCATAAGAATAAAACCTTTTTTTAATGGAAATAAATACTTTATGATAAAACGTGTTACTTTTCCAGATGTGCGATTGGTTGGAACTCCTCCAGCTAATTTAGGTAAATTTGGAGGTGATACAGATAACTGGATGTGGCCTAGACATACTGCCGATTTTTCTATCTTTAGAGTATATGCTAATGAAAACAACGAACCAGCAACATACTCAGAATCAAATAAACCATACAAACCAAAATATTCTTTAAAAATATCATTAGCAGATTTAGAAGAAGAAGATTTTACAATGGTTGTAGGTTTTCCTGGAAGTACTTCAGAATATTTAACTTCATATGCCGTTGCACAAAAACAAGATATCGCTAATCCATCAAGAGTGAAAGTACGTGAAATCAGCCTTTCTGTGATGGATGAATTTATGGCAAATAGCGAAGCAATAAAATTAAAATACGCTTCAAAACATGCAGGAATAGCAAATTATTGGAAATTTTGGATAGGAGAAAGTCAAGGTTTAAAACAATTTAATGCAGTTGGAGTAAAACAAGCGTATGAAAAAGAATTTACTGATAGAATTAATAAAAATCCAGAATTAAAAGCAAAATACGGAAATGTATTACCAAGATTAAAAGAACTATACACACAACTAAAACCGTATGTAGCAGCGCAAAGTTATGCTTCTGAAATATTTGGTAGAAATGTTGATTTACCTAGTATTGTTAGCATTGCTGAATTGTTAATAAAACGTTCTGAAGCACAAGGTGAAGTATATTATACGAATGCAAAAGAGCGCTATAAAAATTACATTATAAGTAATAAACTCAAAAATTTCGATGCAAATGTAGATAAAGCTATTTTAGCTCAATTATTAGATTTATATGTCAATAATGTTGAAGATAAATTTATCAGTAAAACGTTAATAAAAGCACTTAAAAAGCAATCTTCAAAAGAATTGGCAAATTCAATTTATAGTGAGTCTAATTTGTCAAGTAGTGAGAATATTGAAGCCTTATTTGCTAAATCAACTTTAAAAGAGTTTAAAAAAGCGCTTAAAAAAGATGCAGCTTACAAATTATTTGCAGCACAAAATGAAGTGATGGATACTGAAATATCAACTCCTGTAAATAAAATAAAATCAGAAATAAATGATTTGAAAGGAAAATATATGCAAGCTCAAATGGATGTATTTACCGAAAAACCATTTTATCCAGACGCTAATTTCACCATGCGAGTTTCTTATGGAAGAGTTAAAGGATTTGAGCCAAGAGACGGTGTGTTTTACCAACCAAAAACACACTTAAAAGGTGTGATTGCTAAATACAAACCAAACGACCTAGAATTTGACCTTCCACAAGGTATTATTGACTTGTTCAATAAAAAAGATTATGGAGTTTATGCAGCAAAAGATGGTAGTTTAGTTACTGATTTTTTAGCAACTAATCATATTACAGGAGGTAACTCAGGAAGTCCAATTTTAGACAAAAACGGAAACCATATAGGTTTGGCTTTTGATGGCGTTTGGGAAGGTGTAATGGAAGATGTGTATTACCGTCCAGAAATAGCAAGAAGTATTCATGTAAAAGATAATTACGTACTTTTTATTATTGATAAATTTGCCAATTCACAGCATATTATGAGTGAATTAACAATTGTAAAATAATAAAGGTAACCTTAATAAAATCACTCGTTTTGCAATGTCAATTCGAGTGATTTTTTTTTGCCTAAAATTAAAATATGTTATATTTGAACAAACTTTAGTTATAAAAAATATGAATCCAGAAACAATATTTAGCATTCTTGTAGGTATCGGATTAGCAGCATCTGTTGGATTTCGCATCTTTGTACCACTTTTTGCATTGAGTATTGCATCGCATTATGGAGTTATTCCGCTCAATCAATCTTGGGATTGGGTTGGTAGTACTACAGCAATCATAACACTAGGAGTCGCAACTATAGTCGAGATTTTAGCCTATTTTATTCCTTGGTTAGATAATTTATTAGATTCCATTGCTATACCTTTGGCAACCATTGCAGGAACGGCAGTAATGGTATCAACCGTTGCAGGATTAGATCCTGTGATGACATGGGCTTTAGCAATTATTGCAGGAGGAGGAACTGCAGCAGCAATACAAACTTCATCTACAGCAACACGGTTAACTTCTACAGCAACTACAGCAGGAATTGCCAATCCAATATTAGCAACTGTAGAAACGGGCACATCAGTTGTAATGTCTATTTTATCCATTTTTGTACCATTTATTGCTATTATATTTGTAATATTTTTACTTTGGATAATTTTTAAAGTTTATAAAAAATTTAAAAAGAAATAAGATGAATGAAACATTAAATAAAGGTGTTTTTAAAACCTTGCAAATTATTTATAGTGCATTTATGTTTGGAATAATAGTGTTTTTACTTGTAGTATTATATCAAGCAAAAACACTCTATTTTTTAATTAATATAGATGATATTTTTACCATTATTGTTCCTTTAATGACCCTTTCAGGAATTGTTGTAAGTTTTATTTTAAATAATAATTTTAAAAAAATGTTATTACCTGAAGATACTTTACAAGTAAAATTAACAAAATTCCAATCAGCAAGTATAATAAAAGGCGCATTACTTGAAGGTCCTGCGTTAATTGCAATTGTAGCAACATTCGTGTCTGGAAACTACTTTTTTCTACTTTTTTCGATAGTATTATTATTGGTAATGTATTTACAATTTCCGAGCAAACAAAAATTTGCTCAAGTTGCTCAATTATCTTTTGAAGAAAAATCAAAACTAGATACGTTATAAATCCTTATTATTTTCAGATATTTGCAACTTATCAAATTATAAATGGCACAAAAACCAAGCATACCAAAAGGAACAAGAGATTTTTCTCCAACCGAAGTAGCACAACGCAATTATATTTTTAGCACGATAAAATCATCTTTTGAAAAATTTGGATTTCAACCAATTGAAACGCCAAGTTTTGAAAATTCGGCAACTTTAATGGGAAAATATGGCGAAGAAGGAGATCGTTTGATTTTTAAAATATTAAATTCAGGAGATTATCTCAAAAAAGCAGATGCGCAGTTATTAACTGACAAAAACAGTTTAAAAGTAACCGCTCAAATCTCTGAAAAAGCACTGCGATACGACTTAACAGTTCCCTTTGCACGTTATGTAGTCCAACATCAAAACGATATTAGTTTCCCGTTTAAACGCTATCAAATGCAACCAGTTTGGCGTGCAGATAGACCTCAAAAAGGACGTTTTAGAGAGTTTTATCAATGCGATGCTGATGTAGTTGGAAGTAAAAGTTTATTGCAAGAAGTCGAGTTTGTACAGTTGTATGATGATGTGTTTACACAATTAAAATTAGAAGGAACAACCATCAAAATAAATAATCGAAAAATATTATCAGGAATTGCTGAAATTATAGGAGCATCTGACAAATTAATTGATTTTACAGTCGCTTTAGATAAGTTAGATAAAATAGGAGCAGAAGGAGTCATTAAAGAAATGACAGCAAAAGGGATTACTGAAGATGCTATTGAAAAACTAAAACCGTTATTTACTTTTACAGGAACAAATCAAGAAAAATTAACACAATTAAAAGAAATGCTAGCCTCTTCGGAAGAAGGTGTAGAAGGTGTTTCTGATTTGAAATTTGTAGTTGATGCTATTGAAGAATTAGGATTGCAAACAGCAACTTTAGAAATAGACGTGACCTTAGCAAGAGGACTAAATTATTATACAGGAGCAATATACGAAGTAGCAGCGCCAAAAGAAGTAAAAATGGGTTCTATTGGAGGAGGTGGTCGCTATGATGACTTGACAGGAATTTTTGGATTAAAAGATGTAAGTGGAGTAGGAATTTCATTTGGTTTAGATAGAATTTATTTAGTTTTAGAAGAATTAAATCTCTTTAAAACGGTAGCATTGCCAAAACCCAAAGTTTTATTTTTAAATTTTGATAACGATACAAGTATAGTAGCCTTAAAAACGATAAAAATATTACGTCAAAACAATATTAAATGCGAACTATATCCAGACACTGCAATTAGTAATAAACAACAGAAAAAACAGTGGAAATACGTGACTAATAGAGCGATTAACTATGTAGTTTCTAAAATAGAAAATGATAGTTTTACTTTAAAAAATATGGAAACTGGAAATCAAAACAACTATAATTTAAGTGAATTGGTAAAAGCGCTAAAATAATTTGTAAATTTGTGCGCTAATAAACAAATTTAAAAATGTTTGAAGTAAAGAACGGAATGAGTAAAAATAATTCACAAGAAATAGGAGATAACCATGTTGGTACATCTGCTAAAACTCCTTTGAGAGATGATGCTTTTGCTATTAATGATGAAGAGAAAAGAGTACGTATAGAAAAAAGTGTACGAGAGATTTTAACAACTTTAGGAATGGATTTGACAGACGATAGTTTGCAAGGCACTCCAAAAAGAGTTGCGAAAGCCTTTGTAAATGAAATTTTTTCAGGATTAAATCCAGCGAATAAACCAAAACTATCAACTTTTGATAATAACTACAAATATGGCGAAATGCTAGTTGAAAAAAACATTACTGTTTATTCAACTTGTGAGCACCATTTATTGCCAATAGTTGGGAGAGCGCATGTTGCGTATATTTCAAAAGGACAAGTTATAGGTCTTTCTAAAATGAATAGAATTGTAGATTACTTTGCCAAGCGACCACAAGTTCAAGAGCGATTGACCATGCAAGTTGTACAAGCCCTACAAGAGGCACTTGGTACACAAGATGTTGCCTGTGTTATAGATGCAAAGCACTTATGCGTTAATTCTCGAGGCGTAAGAGATATTGAAAGTAGTACAGTTACTTCTGAGTTTGGAGGGAAATTTAAAGACAAAGATATACGAAGAGAGTTTTTAGATTATATAAAAATGGATACTGATTTTGAGTAAAAATTAATTCTATAATACGGAGAAAAAAGCAAAAACCTTTAAAGTTGAATTTCAATTTTAAAGGCTTTTTAGGTTTTTAAATCAAGTTGTATTTTAAAACAACTTTCTATTTTCCATTTTTTCTTGTTTTTTTTTTTGATTTTCAATTCCTTTATTGATAACATCATCTACTTCTTTATGTAGGTTTACTGCTTTTAAATAAACTTTGATTTTACTACGTATCATTAATAAAACCATAAGTATTAGTGCAGTAATTGGTATTGAATATACAAATTCAAATTCATCCATAAACTTCATACCATCATTCAATGCGCCTATTAATTGAAAAATATATACACCAATAGGTATGGCAATTGAATAGTACCACCAATGTTTACAAGTGGTAAACCAAATAATAAGTAATAATAAAGGGAGTATTTTAGATGAAATGACCCAAAAAAAAGCCCTTACGCTTACATATTCATAACTTTCAAAAGTGTAAAAACTGGTTTGAAATATTTCTTTATCGGGAAAATAATTGTATAAATAAAAAGCGTAAGGAACACATAGCATAAATGCTATAATAAGACTATCCGTGAGTAGGTATCCTGATATCGATTTTTTTGATTGATTGTTGTTGATTTTTTTCATTGTCTGAAGTATTACTATTATTCAGCACGAAAGATAGTGAAAAAATTGTTAACATGAGCAATCCGAAAATTATTTTTGCTTTTTTCATTGTTA
>CAMZLV010000002.1 GCA_947311835.1 uncultured Lutibacter sp.
GTTTTAAATGATGTAGGAGCCGTAAAAATTGGAAATTCTATCTTTAAAGTGTTTGATGGTGGAGTTGCCGAAATTACAGATGGTGATATCAACACCTTAAATCTTATTGCTTTTGACAGATGTATAGAGATAGAACAAAGACGATTAGAAAATTTAGTAATATCTGGCGGATGTGGAAGTTCAAGTACTGGTGGTGGTAATAATGGTGGAGGAAATACCACACCACCTTCTTCTTGTTTTTCTAATGGTGTAAGCAGATACAATTGGGATACTGCTTCAAAACGTAAAATGAAAGGTGTAGTAAAATCTGTATATAGTCCTGCTTTATGGGGAGTTAAAGTAAAGTCAAAAACCAAATTTTACAAAAAAGTTTGGGGAGTTTGGTTAAGACAACGTTCAGACTTAACAGCTGCTTTGAGCGGTTATTATGATGCTTATGACGTAAGTGACTGTGGTGCTAATGCTTTTTATTTTGATGAGAATGTAAATTTTGTTTACAAAGAAAATAAGTCTAAAGCAAAATATGTAATAAATGTTAATCCTGCTGGGCAATATTTTTTAATACAAGACAATAAAGTAAAAGGTGTACATAAAGAAAAATCAAACAGAAGAGAACATTATTTAAAAGATTAAATATATGAATTATTTAAATCAGTTTAAAACGACTATGAGCATATTGCTCATAGTTGTTTTAACAACAACAATACACGCTCAAGAAAACGCAACCGATTTTTTAAAAGACTATTATCCAGTTGGTGCATTTGTGCAATATACTAACAATGCTAAAGGAGAGGTTGTTAAAGAAGATCCAACAGTTAATTATGATTTACTTTCGTATGTTTCGGCTCAATATGGAATCGCTTTTAATGTATTACAATCAAAAAAATGGAATTTCAAAATTGGATTGGTGTTAAAGGACAAGAAAGAGAAAGTTGCCTTTAATTTTACACAGGAGCAAACTGGAGGAAATGTTAATTATATCTATACTGAGACTGTAAGTGGTGACGATACGATGTGGTCTTTTCCATTAATAGCTGAGTATATAGTACCGATATCAAACAAAGTAAAATGGATTATTGCACCAAATTTTACCGTTTCATATTATAAAGATTTTGGAGGTTACGGTTTAAATTCAAGAGAAGGAACTAGAATTTGGAATTTCATCGACAACCGTTCAAAAAAGTGGTTTCATTCAAGTGCTGAAATAAGTACAGGTTTTTATTTTCTATTCAAGCATATAATGCTACAGCCAGAAATACGCTATAGCAAAAGTTTTAATACACTCAAAAGTGGTAGTTATACTACCGAAAACTATAGAACAAACCCAAGTAGTTCAACAGGTACTTTTACACAAAATGGAGATTATTGGGGTTTTTCATTAACCATATATGTAAAAAAGAAAGGTAAAAATAAGAAAGGTAACTGATTTTAAAATGTCATTCTGAGTGAAACGAAGAATCTTTAATGATATAAACGCTTTAGCATTAACAATTTGATGATAGTTAAAACAGGATAAAAAATAACTTTCTTTTTTTGTTTCACGACATGTAGTTTTTATTCAGTTATTTTTATTTTTAAAACCATTCTCTTGTGTATAATTCTTGTAATTCCAACATTATTTTTTAAAAAACAACTATAAATAAGGATGTTTTGATTCGTTTTCATTCCAAGCACCCTTATTTTGTATGTGAATTAAGGTTGAAAATATTATAAAATTCCAAAAATAAAACATAAATTTGTATCCAATTAGATACAGTTATATGTTTTTTGTAGAGAAAACACCAGAATTTGACAAATGGTTGAGAAAGTTAAAAGACTTAAAAGCCAAAGCAAAAATTTTATTCAGAATTCATAAAATTGAAAACGATGGACATTTTGGAGATTGTAAATATGTTGGTGAAGGAATCCGAGAATTACGAGTGAATTTTGCCAAAGGTTATAGAGTTTACTTCGTAGAAAGAAAAGGAAAAATCGTTATACTTCTAATAGGCGGAGATAAATCTACTCAAAATAAGGATATTTTGAAAGCAAAAGAAATTTGGAAAAAATTAAATAATTAGAAAAAATGAACACTTCAAAATTTGACATAGCAGATTATTTAGATAGTAAAGAAATGATTGCTGAATATTTAAATACTATTTTAGAAGACGGAAATAATGCAGATGTAATAATTGCAATAGGACATATAGCTAAGGCAATTGGAATGACTAAAATTTCGGAAGAAACAGGATTAAGCAGGTCAAGTTTATACAAAGCACTGTCTGCAGGATCGAAACCTCAATTTGCAACAATAATGAAAGTGTTAAAAGCAATTGGAGGGCAAATTCAAGTAAATCCAATATCTGCTTAAAAATGAAGATAGTTTTTTAGGATTGAGTCTATAAAAGAGAACGCAATCTATAGAGGATTTTTTTTAAAATTAAAGATCTTAAATCTTATGTCATTCTGAGTGAAACGAAGAATCTTTAATGATATAAACGCTACAACATATAGTATCCTTCCTTTTTATATTACCGTAGTTTGATGTAATTGTGGTAAAGAATACCTCACTTTGAATTTAACAAATAGCAATTAAAAATTATGGGTAGTTTTACTTTACTTCACAATATATTCTTGTATTAATACTTCCGTAGGAATATGAAGCGTAAAACTTATTTTTCTTATCATTTCCAAAGTCAATTTTCTCTTTTTATTCAAAATTTCACTTACTCGGCTTTTAAACCCTACAACCTCTGCAAGGTCTTTCTGTTTCATTCCCATTTGCTCCATTCTGAATTTAATTGCTTCTATTGGATCTGGCATTCCGATTGGGAAATGTTTGCTTTCATAAGTATCGATTAAAATTGATAAAATTTCAAGTTCATCTCCTTTTTGGGTTCCTTTTTTTGCGTCAAAAATCAATTCAAGTCTGTTGAGTGCTTGTTGATAGTCTTTTTCGGTATTTATAGGCTTTATTTCCATTATTATAATTCGTTAGCAATAATTTTATCATATTCTGCGTGCGTTCCAACAAACAATATCCAACATATTTGAAATTCAAAGTTTATTTTAACAATCAGCCGATATCTATTTCCTTTAATATTAAAAACTATTTTGTTGTCTTTTAAAATACTGGCATTAGGATATTCAAGTTTTAATTCATTGATGTTTTTCCAAGATGCTTTTTCGGTTTCACGATACCACGCTTTTAATTGTTCTTCGCAAGTAGCGTGTTTTTCCAAAAATTCTCGTAGTGTCCGCCTTGATATAACTCTCACATTTTTATGTTCAATAATGCAAATATACTAAAAAGTTCCCAATACGGTATATTTTTAATTATTTATTGTTACCAAACTTCCACAAATCACTTTGTTAAACACTATATTACCATCAGTAAGTTAAAATCAAATCCAACATCTAAAGTCTAAAGTCTACAGTCTAACCTCTAAAATCCAGCACCAACCATCTTTTTCATCTCACAACACTAAATTACTACAAATCTTATCATATATTTGCTATTCAATAAAAAAACCACGCAAAACAATGGCAACAATCAACGATTTTAACTTTGAAAACAAAAAAGCCTTAATACGAGTAGATTTTAACGTTCCTTTAGACGATGCTTTTAAAGTAACAGATACAACTCGAATAGAAGCGGCAAAACCAACGATTATAAAGATACTAGAAGATGGAGGAAGTTGCGTTTTAATGTCTCATTTAGGACGTCCAAAAGGGATTTCTCCTGAATTTTCATTACAGCATATAGTAGAAACGGTTAGCGAAGTTATTGGCGTTCAAGTAAAATTTGTAAATGATTGTATTGGCGCTAAAGTTGAACAAGCAGTTGCAGCATTAGAAGCAGGAGAAATACTATTATTAGAAAACCTTCGGTTTTATGAAGAAGAAAAGAAAGGCGATGCAGCATTTGCCAAAAAACTATCAAAATTAGGAGATATTTATGTGAATGATGCGTTTGGAACAGCACATAGAGCACATGCCTCTACAACTGTTGTCGCTCAATTTTTTAATGATAATAAATGCTTTGGAATTTTATTAGCTAAAGAAATAGAAAGCATCAATAAAGTATTAAACGATAATGAAAAACCAGTTACAGCCATTTTAGGAGGTGCAAAAGTATCATCAAAAATTGGAGTAATTGAAAATATTTTGGACAAAGTAGATCATATTATTGTTGGAGGCGGAATGACATTTACTTTTATCAAAGCCTTAGGCGGAAAGATTGGAAGTTCATTAGTAGAAGATGATAAAATGGAATTAGCCTTAGAAATTCTTGAAAAAGCCAAAGCCAAAAACACACAAATTCATTTACCTATAGATGCTGTTATTGCAGATGCTTTTAGTAACGATGCAAGCATAAAAACAGTTGACACAACACAAATTCCTGATGGATGGATGGGATTGGATTGTGGACCAAAAACTTCAGAAAATTTTGCACACGTAATAGCCAATTCTAAGACCATTCTTTGGAACGGACCTTTAGGAGTTTTTGAATTAGAAAATTTCGCAAAAGGAACCATTGAATTAGGAATTGCAATTGCTGAAGCCACTAAAAACGGTGCGTTTTCACTTGTTGGAGGAGGAGATTCAGTAGCAGCAGTTAAACAATTCGGTTTTGCTAATAAAGTAAGTTATGTTTCAACAGGAGGAGGCGCAATGCTAGAGATGTTAGAAGGAAAAACACTTCCAGGAATTGAGGCGATTCTTAAATAGTTTAAAATTTTACTATTGAATTGTGTAATGGACGATTACACGATTAAACAACTTAACAATTACACAATAAAAACATGAAATACACGACACTACCAAATACAGATATAAAAACCAGTAAAATATGCCTTGGCACAATGACTTGGGGAAATCAGAATACCGAAGCAGAAGGTCACGAGCAAATGGATTATGCTTTAGAACAAGGTGTAAACTTTTTTGATACTGCTGAGTTGTATTCAGTACCTGCAACAGCAGAAACCTATGGAGCAACTGAAAAAATTATAGGAACTTGGTTTAAAAAAACAGGTAATAGAGATAAAGTTGTATTGGCAAGTAAAATTGCAGGAGCAGGAGATTATACAGCACATATTCGTAAAGATGGATTTAGTAAAAGAGCCCTTACAGAAGCGATAGAAAACAGTCTAACACGCTTACAAACTGATTATATTGACTTGTATCAATTGCATTGGCCAGAACGTGGCGTAAACTGCTTTGGAACGCGAGATTATCCGTATAAAACTTCAACAAAAGAAGCTGAAAATCATCTTGAAATATTAGAAACACTTCAAGATTTTATCAAACAAGGAAAAATCAAACATATCGGACTTTCAAACGAAACACCTTGGGGAACGATGAAATACTTGCAAACAGCCAAAGAACATAACCTACCGAGAATGGTAACTATCCAAAATTCATACTCGTTAATTCATCGCGCGTATGAATACGGAATGTCAGAAGTTTCTATGCGCGAAAACGTTGGTTTATTAGCGTATTCACCATTAGCACAAGGTGTTTTATCAGGCAAATATCTTAATGGAAAATTACCAGAAGGCGCCAGAGGAACCTTGTTTCCAAATTTTATTGCACGTTATAAAACTCCTGGAGCTGAAAAAGCCGTTTTAGAATATCAAAAAATTGCAGCGAAATATGGAATGACATTATCAGAACTCTCCTTGGCATTTGTAAACCAATTACCATTTGTAACAAGTAATATTATTGGCGCAACCAAAATGAGTCAATTAAAAGAAAACATAAACAGTATTAATATCGATTTATCGGATGAAATTATTGCTGAAATTAACGCAGTCCATACATTAATTCCGAATCCTGCGCCGTAAAACACACATGTAATTTATCATTCTAAATATAACGAAGAATATCACGATATAAAGGCTCTTAACTTTGTACCTTATTCAGAATGGCAATAAGTATAAAATCAAACAATGACCAATCAAGAACTCAAAGAATTTTTAGACGCAAAAGTTGTGCAATACAACAATCCGAAGTTTATTGAGTCAGATCCTATTCAAATTCCACATCAATTTTCAAAAAAAGAAGATATTGAAATTGCAGCCTTTTTGATTGCTACCATTGCTTGGGGAAAACGTCAAATGATAATCAAAAATGCTCATAAAATGATGGAAATTATGGGTAATTCACCATATGATTTTGTTTTAAACCATCAAGAAAAAGACTTACAAAATATACAGTTTGTGCATCGTACTTTTAATGCGATTGATTTTACGTTTTTTATAAAATCATTGCAAAATATTTATGAAAATCACAAGGGTTTAGAAGCGGTATTTTCTCTTTTTCCTTCGGATGAAAATCACAAGCAAACAATTCATAATTTTAAGAACGTGTTTTTTGAAATTCCGCATCAACAGCGCACAACCAAACACGTTTCAGATCCTATGAAGGGTAGCGCCTCAAAACGAATTAATATGTTTTTACGTTGGATGGTACGGCATGATAATTCAGGAGTAGATTTTGGACTGTGGAACGCAATTCCAATGTCAAAACTCTCTTGTCCGTTAGACGTACATAGTGGAAATGTAGCACGAAAATTAGGACTTTTAAATCGTAAA
Source organism: uncultured Lutibacter sp. (assembly GCA_947311835.1). Taxonomy (GTDB): domain Bacteria; phylum Bacteroidota; class Bacteroidia; order Flavobacteriales; family Flavobacteriaceae; genus Urechidicola. The sequence continues at coordinate 6,576 of CAMZLV010000002.1, forward strand.
CAAAACGATTGGAAAGCGTTAGAAGAGTTAGATACAAGTTTACGTAAACTCGATGCAAAAGACCCATCAAAATATGACTTTGCACTCTTTGGTTTAGGGGTTTTTGAAGGGTTTTAGCACTATCTAAAACATAGTCTTTTATCCTATATCTTAAAGTGAAAAGGTCTTATAATCTTTCATAAAAAAACTAATAACCCACTTTTTCGCGAACGCGTGTTAATACACCTTGTGCTACTTTTCGTGCTTTTTCGGCGCCAATTTCTAAGGCTTTATCAATTTCGTTGAGGTTATTCATATAATAATTATAACGCTCACGTTCTTTAGCAAACACATCTATTAGGAGTTCAAAAAACGCTTGTTTTGCGTGTCCGTAGCCATAATTTCCACCTTCATAATTAGCGCGCATTGTTGCTATTTGCTCATCAGAAGCAATTAATTTATACAAAGCGAATAAATTACAAGTTTCAGGATTTTTAGGCTCTTCAAGAGGAGTAGAGTCTGTTTGAATTTTCATTACCTGTTTGCGTAATTTTTTATCAGAAAGAAAAATATCGATAATATTCCCTTGCGATTTACTCATTTTTCCACCATTTGTTCCAGGAACATACATTGTACCTTCTTGTACTTTTGCTTCTGGCGGAACCAACGTTTTTCCCATTTGATGGTTAAATCTATTGGCAACATCTCGCGTCATTTCAAGATGCTGTAATTGATCTTTACCTACAGGAACAACTTCGGCATCATATAACAAAATATCGGCAGCCATAAGCATTGGATACGAAAACAGACCTGAATTTACGTCTTCTAATCTATCTGCTTTGTCTTTAAATGAATGCGCTAAGGTTAACCGTTGGTACGGATAAAAACAACTTAAATACCAACTCAATTCGGTAACTTCAGGTATATCAGATTGACGATAAAAAACAGTTTTTTCTATATCTAATCCACACGCCAACCATGCAGCAGCAGTGCTATAGGTGTTTTCTCGTAAGGTTTTACCGTCTTTTATTTGCGTAAGTGAGTGCATATCTGCAATAAAAAGAAACGATTCATTTTTACCGTTTTTAGCAAGTTCAATTGCTGGTTTTATAGCACCTAAAATATTACCTAAGTGTGGTGTTCCTGTACTTTGTACTCCTGTAAGAATTCTTGACATTTGTTTTTAACTTTTTGTAAAAGCAAAAATACATATTTCAATACGATTATTTTAAACGAAATTAATTAGTATTTTTGGCTTTAATGAAAACACTTAAAAATATAGCCATTTTATTTTGGCGACTTTGGTTTTACGCTTGGCTTATAGGAATGATAATTGTTATTTTTCCTGTTTTGATAATTATCATTTCTAGAGAAGAATGGTATCCTACGTTTTTTAAAATTGCACGCGCTTGGGCAAAAACATTATTATTAATAATGGGTTTTAAAGTAAAAATAGAACAAGAAGAGCCTTTTGATATTCATAAAAGTTATATGTTTTCGGCTAATCACACCTCTATGATTGATATTATGTTGATGTTAGCTGTAACTAAAAACCCTTTTGTGTTTGTAGGAAAAGCAGAATTAGCCAAAATTCCAATTTTTGGCTTTGTTTATAAGCGAACTTGTATTTTGGTTGATAGAAGCAGTCAAGAAAGTAGAAAGGCTGTGTTTACAGAAGCGCAAAGAAGATTACAAAACGGATTAAGTATTTGTATTTTTCCAGAAGGGCAAGTTCCAAGTGATGAAAGTATTGTTTTAGACGATTTTAAAAACGGTGCATTTATATTAGCTATTGAACATCAAATACCAATAGTTCCTATGACGTTTTATGATTGTAAAAAACGTTTTTCATATACTTTTTTTAGTGGAAGTCCTGGAAAAATGCGTGTAAAAATTCATAAATTTATTAAAACGAAAGGTTTAGAAATAAATGACAAAAACAATCTTAAAAAGCAAACCTTTGACTTGATTTACAACGACTTAATAACTGATTTAGAAAAAAAATAGATGCAAAACAGACTTTCTTTTTATGAAGATAAAGAAGAAAAGCTCAATATTATTTCACACGGAATAGGATTGCTGTTGAGTATTATTGCATTTTTTTTATTGATAGCAAAAGTAGTAGATTATCACAATTCTATTTATTTAATATCCGTAATTATGTACGGTTTAAGTTTAATAGTTATGTATACAGCATCTACCTTTTATCACGCTTCAAAACAGCCTCAAATTAGATATAGATTAAACATTTTTGACCATGCATCTATCTATGTTTTAATTGCAGGAACGTACACACCGTTTTCATTAATCACACTAAATGGTTGGGTTGGTTGGACTATTTTTGGTGTTTCATGGAGTTTAGCACTTATAGGAATCATTCTCAAACTCTTTTTTACAGGTAAGTATGAAAAAGCATCAACCATTGCATATGTATTGATGGGATGGTTAATCATTGTTGCAATAAAACCCTTACTAAATAGTCTTTCTTCACAAGGTTTGATATGGCTTTTTGTAGGAGGATTTTTTTATACATTTGGTGCTTTTTTATACAGTAGAGAAAAAATTAAATACAATCACGCAATTTTTCATATTTTTGTCTTACTTGGTAGTTTCTCCCATTTTATGGCAGTATATTACCATGTTTTATAAAAGTAAAGAAATCTTCAATAACTAAACACATACAAAATGAACATTAAAAACACCTTAGTAATACTTATTGCATCAATCTTTATGATAAGTTGCAACGAAACTAAAAAAGAAGAAAAAACAGCACAAAAAAAGGCATCAAAATATGTTGAAGAGCATCATTCTTATGCTAAGCCAAATGAGGCTGCAGCCAAACACTTGAGTTTGAATATAGATGTCAATTTTGATACAAAAGTAATTAGTGGAACGGCAAGTTACGAAATTGAAAACAACAAAGCTTCACAAATAATTTTAGACACTAAATATTTAGTAATTGATAAAGTTGAAGCAGACGGAAAACCTACAAAATTTGAGTTAGGACAAGCAGATGAATTGCTAGGTCAACCTTTAAAAATAGCTATTAATAAAGATACGAAAAAAATAACCGTACACTATAAAACTACTGATAAAACAGAAGCATTACAATGGTTAACACCACAACAAACTGCTGATAAAAAACAGCCGTTTTTATTTACACAAGGAGAGGCTATTTTAACACGTACTTGGATACCAATCCAAGATAGTCCGCAAATACGTATTTCATACGATGCAACAGTTAGAGTACCAAAAGAATTAATGGCAGTTATGAGTGCTGAAAATCCGAAGGAAAAAACAGCAAACGGAGAATATCACTTTAAAATGCGTCAAAAAATATCACCTTATTTATTAGCCTTGGCAGTTGGTGATATTGCGTACAAGCCAGTTAGTGATAGAGCAGGAGTTTATGCCGAAAAATCAGTAGTTGATGCTGCACAAGAAGAGTTTTCAGAAACAGAAAAAATGATTGTTGCTGCTGAAAATTTATATGGAAAATATGCTTGGGATCAGTATGATATTATTGTATTACCGCCAAGTTTTCCTTTTGGTGGAATGGAAAATCCGCGTTTAACATTTGCTACACCAACTTTAATTGCAGGTGACAAGAGTTTGACATCAGTAATAGCACATGAATTAGCACATTCTTGGTCAGGAAATTTAGTAACCAATGCAACTTGGGATGATTTTTGGTTAAATGAAGGTTTTACAGTTTATTTTGAAAATAGAATTATGGAAGCCTTATACGGCAAAGAAAGAGCAGATATGTTGGGCTTGATTGCTCGTCAAGATTTAGATGAAGAAGTAGCAGGGTTTAAAGATGCTCCTGAAAACACACATCTAAAATTGAACCTAAAAGGACGTAATCCTGATGATGGAATGACAAGTATTGCTTATGACAAAGGATTTATGTTCTTAAAAACTCTTGAAAAAACTGTAGGTAGAGAAAAATTTGATGTATTCTTAAAAAGTTACTTCCAATCACACGCTTTTTCAACAATGACAACAGAGCGTTTTGTTGAATATTTGAACAAAAATTTATTAGAAAAACACAATATTTCGTTTAATACTAACGAATGGATTTACAATGCAGGAGTACCAAGCAATGCTTTTGAAATTAAATCAGATAAGTTTGAAAACGTAAAACAAACCATCAAAAACATATTAAAAACTAACAAAGTAGATAAAAATGTTGCCAAAGACTGGACTACGCAAGAATGGGTGTATTTTATTCGTAATTTTCCGGAAGACATTACACCAAAACAAATGGCAATTATTGATAATGCATTTGATTTAACCAATACTACCAACTCACACAAAGCAATGGTTTGGTATGAACAATCAGTACTGCACAATTATCATGGAAACAACGTTGATAGTAAGATTGAAGAATTTTTAGTTCGTGTAGGTCGTAGATGGTATGTTTCTACAATTTACAAAGCATTTGTAAAAGCTGATAAAGTAGATGATGCATTAAAAATCTATAAAAAAGCACGTGCAAACTACCATTCTGTTACTGCAAATACTATTGATGCAATGTTGGGATATAAAAAATAATTACAAAATAAAAAGCATTTGTAAGTGCAATAATAATTAAATTAGACCTCACAAGCTTTTAAAACCTGTGAGGTTTTTTTATTATTAACAATAATGTGCAGATATAAATTATATTATAGCGCTTATCAAATAAAAGAAGATAAAATCATTCTTATTTACTACTTTTACAAGTAAATCAAATTAAAAAACGGCTATTCAACAACTAAAATCTATAAAATGAGCTATTCTAAGGTACTTTCGCTATTATTTATAAGTGTATTTATTTTTTCGTGTAAAAAAAACGCACAAGAATCAACAGATAATCTATTCAAATTTAAAGAATATATTTCTTACACAACTTCTGGTGAAGTATCTGTAGCATCACCAATTAAAATTTTGTTAACTAAAGATGTAGCCTCTTGGATTCCAAATCAAGAAATTACTGAAAAAATCATTTCAATTTCACCTTCTATTGACGGAACGCTTAGTGCTTTAAATACACGTACAATCTTGTTTAAACCAAACGAAAACTTAAAGCCAAATCAAGAATATGAAGTTACCGTTAAGTTGAGTAAAATATATGCTAATGTACCTTCAGAATATAAAAAATACACGTTTAAATTTAAAACCTTAGCCCAAAATTTTTCTATTAACACCAATAGTATTCAATCATATAGTAAAAAATGGCAATACATTAAAGGCGTTTTGCAAGCAGCAGATGTAATGTCTATTGAAGATGCCGAACAACTTATTACAGCAACTCACAAAGGCAAAAACCTTAAAATAAAATGGCAAGATGATGTTACTATAAGCAAACAATATGATTTTACAATTGATAGTATTGAACGCTATGAAGATGATACAGAAGTGAAAATACAGTGGAAAGGAAGTAAAATAGGTGTTGATAATAATGGTGAATCGACTTTTAAAGTTGTGGGAATTAATAACTTTTCGGTAGTTAAAGTTGAGGTTTTTCAAAGTCCAGAACAATACTTGCAACTTAATTTTTCTGATCCATTAAAAAAACAACAAAATTTTAATGGTTTAGTAGCAATTCAAAATGCAAAAAAACTTAAATACATAGTTGATGGTAATATTTTAAAAGTATATCCAACAAACAAAATTGAAGGAAACGTAAATGTTGATGTTTTTCAAGGAATTAAAAGCGTAGACGGATACAAACTCAAAAAACCATTAACTCAAACCATTACTTTTGAGCAACTAAAACCTGCAGTTAGATTGGTTTCTAATGGAGTTATACTTCCTAATTCATCGAACTTAAAATTAAATTTTGAAGCCGTAAATTTAAAAGCAGTTGATGTAAAAGTCATTAAAATATATGAAGACAATGTATTACAGTTTTTACAAGAAAGCAACCTAAACAATGTTAATTCATATAATATAAGACGTGTTGGAAGAAGACTTGCAAACAAAACAATAACCTTATTAAAAAAAGGAATGAAAAATGATGGCAAATGGAAAACCTATGCCATTGATTTATCTAAAATGATAAAAGCAGATCCTGGAGCAATCTATAGAGTAGAATTGCGCATCAAAAAAGCATATTCATTATACTCTTGTGATGGTTCAGAAGAAATTACAAACGCTGAAGAAGACGAAGACTACTATGACGACTACTACGAAGATGAATATTATTATGACGATACACAAGAATATACTACTGCAGAGGCTGCTGAACTTAACGAACGTGAAGAACAATATTGGGACAACCTAATTTACAATTATCAAAATCATAGATATTACAATTGGAGAGATAGAAAAAATCCTTGTAAAGAAGCGTATTTTGACAATGATGATCGTATTGTTTCTGCAAATATTTTAGCATCAAATATTGGAGTAATTGTAAAAAAAGGAGAAAACAAAACATACTTTTTTGCAGTTAATGATATTTTAACAACCAATCCAATTGCAGGCGCAACAGTCACAATATATAACTATCAGCAACAAGAAATTGCCTCTTCGCAAACCGATAAAGACGGTTTTACAGGTTTTGATGCTGATAAAAACGCATATTTTGCAATCGTTACCAAAAACAACAGCAAAACCTATATAAAAATTGATGATGGACACTCATTATCGATGAGTAAATTTTCTGTATCAGGACAAAAACTACAGAAAGGATTAAAAGGATTTATTTATGGAGAAAGAGGCGTATGGCGACCATCAGATACCATTCATTTAACCTTTGTGCTAAATGACAAAACAAATCCATTACCAAGTAACCATCCAATAAAAATGGAATTGACTGATGCTAGAGGAAAATTGGTTTACAAGCAAGTAGCAACCAATAATACCAATGGATTTACAAGTTTTTCTATACCAACATCTGATGCTTCGCCAACAGGTAATTGGCGCGCAAATGTTAGTGTTGGAGGCGCACACTTTAGCAAAAATATTAAAGTTGAAACCATTAAACCAAATCGATTAAAAATTAAATTAGAATTTGATGATGAGGTATTATCATCTAAAAAATCGATTAACGGAAAACTGTCGGTAAATTGGTTGCATGGCGCAGCTGGAAAAAATTTACGTACCGAAATTAAAGCCAAATTTACATCTATATCAGCAGGATTTAAAAACTATGAAGATTATATTTTTAATGATCCAACACGTAGTTTTAATACCGAAGAAATGGTGATTTTTGATAAAAAAGTAAACCAAGAAGGACAAGCAACACTTACCAAAAAAATTAATTTAGATAATAAGGCTCCTGGAATGTTAAAAGCAACATTTTTTACAAGAGCATTTGAAAACGGTGGTGATTTTTCTATGGATGTTTTCTCGAAAAATTACGCGCCATACATATCATTTGTAGGATTAAAATCTCCAAAACCAAGAGCCTACGGTTCGTTTTTTACAGATGAAAATGTAGAATTTGATTTGGTAACTGTAGACGATAAAGGCAATCCGATAAAAAGAAATGGACTACAAGTAGAAATCTATAAAATAAATTGGCGTTGGTGGTGGAGTTCTTCATATGATGATTTATCTTCTTATGTAGGAAGCCAATATCACAAACCCTATAAATCGATGCGATTAAATACCAATTCAAAAGGAAAAGCATCGTTTAAAATCAATGTTCCAGATGTAGATGGCGGACGTTTTTTAATCAGAATTTACGATCCAAAAAGTGGTCATGCAACAGGAAGAACGGCTTATTTTTATAAAAATTGGTGGAAACGTCCAACCAACGATCCAGAATCTGCTAAAATGTTAATTTTCTCTTCTGATAAAGATGCGTATAACGTTGGCGAAACGGCTAAAATTACATTCCCTTCAGGAACAGAAGGAAGAGCCTTAATTAGTATTGAAAACGGTACAGAAATTATTCAAAAACAATGGACAAAAACACAAAAAGGCGAAACAATTGTTGAGATTCCTATAACAGCTGCAATGGCTCCAAATGTATTTGTAAACATATCATTATTACAACCACACGCATCAACAGCCAATGATTTACCAATACGAATGTATGGTATTATTCCATTGATGGTAGAAAATCCAAAAACGCGATTAAACCCTCAAATAGTGATGCCAAAAGTATTGCGTCCTGAAGAAAAATTTACCGTAAAAGTGAGCGAAAAAGACGGAAAAAGAATGACCTATACTTTAGCGGTTGTTGATGAAGGATTATTAGGTTTGACTCGTTATAAAACACCAAATGTGTGGAATGAATTTTATAAAAAAGAAGCGTTAGGAGTTAAAACATGGGACATTTATGACGATGTAATAGGCGCATATGGAGGAAGTATAGAGCAAGTTTTTGCAATTGGTGGAGATGAAAACGCAACAGGAGCAAAAAATAAAAAAGCCAATAGATTTAAGCCTGTCGTAACCTATTTAGGGCCTTTTACACTGCAAAAAGGCGCAACAAAATCACATATAATCAAAATGCCAAAATATATTGGAGCGGTACGCACGATGGTAATTGCAGGTGATAACGCTAATGAAGCTTATGGAAGTGTAGATGAATCAACTCCTGTTCGTAAACCATTAATGGTATTAGCATCGTTGCCTCGAAAGTTGAGTCCAGGAGAAAAAGTAACACTTCCTGTAACGGTGTTTGCAATGGAAAAGAAAGTTAAAAACGCAACGATTAGTTTAAAATTAGATGATAAAATTAAAATAGTAGGTGCAAAAACTAAAAATGTTTCATTTGCACAACCTGACGAAAAAATGGTCTATTTTGAATTAGATGTTTCAGAAGCAAAAGGCATTTCAAAAATTGAAGTTATAGCACAAGGAAATGGAGAAAAATCATCGTATGAAGTTGAATTAGATGTTACCAATCCAAATCCGATAAGCAGTAAGGTTTCATCAGTTGTAGTTGATGGTGTAAACACTGAAACACTTAATTTTAATACGTTTGGTGTAAAAGGAACAAACACAGCAACAATTGAATTTTCTACACTTCCTCCAATGGATTTTTCACGTAGGTTGAACTATTTAATTCAATATCCTCATGGCTGTGTTGAGCAAACAACCTCAAGTGTATTTCCGCAATTATTTTTAACGGATATTTTTGATTTATCAGATAATAAAAAACAACAAATTAGGCAAAACATCAAAAATGGAGTGAAAAGATTAGGTTCTTTTCAAGTTCCTAATGGAGGACTTAGTTATTGGCAAGGTCAAAATACTGCCAATGATTGGGGAACGAGTTATGCAGGACATTTTATGATAGAGGCGGAGAAAAAAGGATATGTATTACCATTAACATTTATGACCAATTGGTTGCGTTATCAAAAAGAAGCAGCACGGAACTGGCGACCAAGATACAATCGATATAGTGCAGATGCAGCACAAGCATATAGATTATATACGTTAGCTTTAGCAGGTCATCCAGACTTAGCGTCTATGAATAGATTGAGAGAGTTAAACACACTATCAAACACCGCAAAATGGCGTTTGGCAGGAGCCTACGCATTAGCAGGACAAAAAGAAGCAGCAAAACAAGTGTCAAACACTGCAAATATTCATTTTAAATCTAGTGATTATGATTATTATTCATACGGTTCGGTAGATAGAAACAGAGCAATGGCATTAGAAACAATGATTTTAACTGATGATACGCAAGTACGTGAACTATCAGAATATATTGCAAAAGATTTGTCTTCTGAAAGATGGATGAGTACGCAAACAACTGCATATAGTTTGTTGGCAATAGCTAAAATGGTTGCTAAAAACGGTGGAAAAGCCTTGAAATTAGACTATACTGTCAATGGTAAACAACACACGATTAATACTACTAAAGCAGTTTCTCAAAGAGATTTATCTATTAAAAACGAACAAAATCATATAGAAATAAGTAATAAACAAGCAAACACAGTATATGTACGCATTGTAAATTCTGGGAAATTACCACTTGGACAAGAAATTGCTGAGAAAAGAGGTTTGGGAGTTTCAGTAGTTTATAAAAACTCTAAAGGAGAGGTAATTGATGTTACCAAACTCATACAAGGTACTGATTTTGTTGCTTCAATTACGGTTACAAATCTAAAATACACGTATGTAAAAGATATTGCATTGACTGAGATTTTCCCTTCAGGATGGGAAATTATAAACACACGCTTTACTGATTTTGGTGGTACTGAAACGTCATCTAATTTTACTGATATTAGAGACGATCGTGTTAATTTCTATTTCGATTTAGGTAGAAATAAATCAAAAACCTTTGAAGTAAACTTAAACGCATCGTATTTAGGAACGTATTATTTATTTGGCGCACAAGCTGAGGCTATGTATGACAATCATTACTTTACGCACACTAAAGGTAGTTGGATTGAGGTTGTAAGGTAAGTTATGAGATTTTGGAACTTAATTCTAAAACACAAAATAAAGAGTATCCTTTTTTTGATACTCTTTATTTGGTATTACTTTTCGTTGCCAAAACAATTATTTAACACACCAACCTCTACAGTTATAGAAAGTGCTGAAGGAGAGTTGTTGGGTGCAAAAATAGCTGCAGATGGTCAGTGGCGATTTCCGAAAAAAGATAGTATTTCAACTAAATTCAAAGAATGTATCGTACAATTTGAAGATGCACATTTTTATTCACATTTTGGATTTAATCCAGTTTCAATATTTAAAGCCTTACAGCAAAATATTAAAGCAGGAAGAGTAAAAAGAGGCGGAAGTACGATAACACAGCAAGTTATCAGAATGTCAAGAAATGGGAAAAAACGCACGTACTTTGAGAAGATAAAAGAATTAATTTTAGCAACAAGATTAGAGTTGCGCTATAGTAAACAAGAAATATTAAATTTTTATGCTTCCAATGCGCCTTTTGGAGGAAATACTGTAGGAATTGAAGCTGCATCATGGCGTTATTTCGGTAGAAAATCTCACGAACTATCATGGTCAGAAACTGCAACTTTAGCTGTTTTACCAAATGCTCCAAGTTTGATTTATCCAGGAAAAAATCAACAAAAATTGGTTGTTAAAAGAAATAGATTGCTCAAAAAATTATTACAAAAGCAACTTATTGATACATTAACCTACAACTTATCAATTACTGAAGAGTTGCCAAAAAAACCGTATCCATTACCACAAATAGCGCCACATTTATTAGAAAAAATCACTAAAAAAAGTAAAGGAAAACGAGTTAAAACAAGTGTAAAAAAAGAGTTGCAACAACGCGTAAATTCAATTGTAAAAAATCATTATAATGAGTTAAAACAAAATCAGATTTATAATATATCAGTATTGATTTTAGATGTAAAAACCAGAAAAATTTTAACGTATATTGGCAATTCACCAACAGATTTTGAGCATCAAAAAGATGTGGATGTAATTGACAAACCAAGAAGTACTGGAAGTATTTTAAAGCCTTTTTTATACGCAGCAATGTTAGACGCTGGAGAAATTTTACCTAAAACCTTAGTCTATGATATACCAACAACAATTGCTGGTTATAGTCCTCAAAATTTTAATCAGAAGTTTGATGGTGCTGTATTTGCTGATGAAGCTTTGTCACGCTCTTTAAATGTACCTGCAGTAAGGATGTTACAAGATTTTGGTTTAGATCGATTTCATCATTATTTAAAAAAGTTAGATTTAAAAGATGTTAAATACAACGCCAATCATTATGGATTGTCATTAATTTTAGGAGGAGCAGAAAGTAATTTATGGGATTTATGCAAGTCATATGCATCTATGAGTTCCACCGTAAATCATTATGATGAAACCTCAGGAAAGTATTACAAAAAGGAGTTTATTGAACCTTCTTTTTTAGCCAATTTTAAAGTCAATTTTGGGGAGTTATCTACAGAAAAAACAGTATTTGATGCAGGATCAATTTATATAACTTTTGAAGCAATGAAAAATGTGAATAGACCAAATAGTGAAGGAAATTGGGAATATTTTGATTCATCCAAAAAAATTGCATGGAAAACAGGCACAAGTTTTGGATTTAGAGACGCTTGGGCAATAGGAATGACCAAAGATTATGTAGTTGGTGTTTGGGTTGGAAATGCAGATGGTGAAGGAAGACCTGGACTTGTAGGAGTGGCAGCTGCAGCACCAATTTTATTTGATACTTTTGCAGTTTTACCACAAAGTAAGTGGTTTGAAAAACCATATGATGAATTGGCAGAAGTTGAAATATGTACGAAGAGCGGTTATAGAGCCTCTGAAATATGCGAAGAAAAAGAAAAACAATTTATACAGGTGTCAGGATTAAAAACGCGTCCTTGTCCGTATCATTTTTGGGTTCATTTAGATAATAATGAGCAATATCAAGTTAATTCTTCGTGTCAACCTCTTAGTAAAATGACGCATAAAAGTTGGTTTGTATTACCTCCTTTAGTAGCGAATTATTACCAACAAAAAAATCCATTTTACAAGCCATTACCAAAATTCAGAAAAGATTGTGAAACAGAAAACAGGCAGTCGATGGAGTTTATTTATCCAAAGGAAAATACCACAATTTATTTAGCGAAAGATTTTGACAATAAAAAGAAAGGTGTTGTACTGAAAATAGTACATACAACTCCAGAAACAATGGTTTTTTGGTATTTAGATTCGCAATTTATTGGCAGTACCCAAACTATACACGAACTACTTGTAAAACCAAAAAAAGGAAAACATATTTTAACCATAGTTGATCAATATGGAAATGAGCGTACACGCTTAATAGAAATAAAATAAATCAGTAAAAAAAAATATAAAAATGTTGTGATATTATGAATAATTAGTATCTTGCAATTTAATAAAGCATTGACCAAAGTACTTTGCCGTATAAAAAAGCCTTTTAGCTATGTTAAAAATTATACTAGTTGATGATGAAAACGATGCGTTAGAAGCATTAGAGTGGAAATTAAACAACTATATTGATGGTGTAGAAATCACCACATGTAATTCGCCAACTGCAGCCATTGATTTAATAGAAACTACTAAGCCAGACATTGTATTTCTTGACATTCAGATGCCTGAAATGGATGGATTCACACTATTGGAAAATTTAAAAAACAGAGATTTTAATTTAATTTTCACAACAGCACATGATGAATTTGCTTTAAAAGCAATTAAAGTATCAGCAATCGATTATTTATTAAAGCCAGTTGATAAAGATGAATTGATAGACGCTATTGGGAAAATTAAAGAAAAAACTAAGGGAGACTTATTAGAAGATAAATTACAATTATTATTAGGAAATATTAATCAAGCTAATAATGATAAAATAAACATTTCAGCTGATGGAAAGGTGTACCTTCTTGATAAAGAAGATGTTATTATGCTAAAATCAGATAAAAGTTACACGACACTTTATTTATTGAACGAGCAACAAATAGTTGTTTCAAAAACATTAAAAGAAGTAGAAAAAAAGTTTCAATTTCCACAGTTTTATAGAGTACACAATTCTTATTTAATTAATTTAGGTCACGTTAAAGAATACTTAAAAGGTTTAGGAGGCGAGTTAATTATGACTAATGGTCATACTGCATCAATAAGTAGAAATAAAAAATCAGAATTATTTACAAAGTTATATTTAGACAAATAACAGATGTTTCTAAATTTTTATTCCGAAATATTTTCATGGATAAGAGGAGGTTTATCAATTCTTTTTATCTATCATTTATTGATTTATTTTCAGAATAAACAAAAAACATATCTATACTATAGTTTGTTTTTGTTAGGGCTATTTATCTTTTTATTAAAAGATATAATGGAGACGAACTTGTCTAAAAATATATTTCCCTACATTAATTTCACAATTCAGTTTTTGTCATTTGCAGCATTTTTAATGTTTGCTAGGCAACTATTAGAAACCAGAGAAAAATTACCACGTTGGGATAAAATTTTATCTTTCGAAACCAAGGTAATGCTACTTTTAACAGGAGTGTTTTTATTGATTCAATATTTTTTTGGGTACGAATATCAGGTTAAAATATTTTTAGTTGTAAGTTCAATAATAATAGCGTTTACAATATTTGCTTTGTATTTTTTATCTAAAATACCTGGAATAACCTCAAAATATTTTGTGGTAGGAACTTTAGTCTATATATTTTTTACAATCATAAGCTATATCACTTTTTTTACTGGCGATAAGGTGTTTTTAAATTATGGGGTTAGACCATTATTATTAGTTTATATTGGCGCATTATTGCAAAGTTTAATTTACGCATCTACTTTAGGGTACAGTATTAAACAAATTACCCAAAAAAGTAAAAATGCAGAGATTAAGTTAGCATATAAATATAAAGAATTAGAACAATTAAAAATGACGGCTTTGCAAAGCCAAATGAATCCACATTTTTTGTTTAATTCATTAAATTCAATAAATAATTTTATTTTAAAAAGCGACATAGAAAAAGCATCCGACTATATCACTAAATTTTCTAGATTAATTAGGGTTATACTTAAAAGTTCATCAAGTTTAACAGTTCCTTTTTCTGAAGAGTTAGGGATATTATCGTTATATGTAAAACTCGAGCAAATGCGAATTAACGAAGGGTTTGAATACATTGTTCGTGTAGATGAAGATATTGATTTAGAACAAATAGCGGTACCTCCATTATTTTTACAACCCTATATTGAAAACGCTATTTGGCATGGGTTGACTCATGCAGAAGGAGGAGATAAAAAGATTATTTTAACAGTAAAAAAAGATAATGACAATATAATTTGTGAAATTATAGATAATGGAATTGGAATCAATAAAGCAAGAGAACTAACACATAAAAAAATAAATAGAAGAAAATTTTTTGGAACTCAAGCTACAGAAAACAGAATTCAATTGTTATATAAAAAAGTAAATGTAAAAATAAGTATAATAGACATTTCTAACGACACATCAACAGGCACTAAAGTTCAAATTATTTTCCCTCACATTATATCTAACTAAATCACCATTTATTTTCTATTTATCACCAATGGTTAACAATATGTGTGCGTTCCTATATTTTTTACAGATAGATCAAGAAAACAACGTATATTTGATGTTAGATTAAAATCAATTTAAAAGTAATAAAGCACGTTTTATATGGCATTAGACTCTTTTTTTATCCCCACAGACAAAGATATATTAAGAGATCTTAATGAGAAATCTCATTCAATACACTTTATTGGATTAGGAGAGTTTTCTCAGAAAATTGATGGAATAAAATTTTCAAGAATATTTAGATATCGTTTTGATAAAGAAAAGAAATTAATGCAAGTTATTTATCATAAACAAGGTCTGTCGTGGAAGTTTAAGCATGTTGTTTTATTACATAAAGAAATAAAATCTAAATTTACTTTATAAAAATAGGCTATAATCATTTAGTTGTTTAAAAACAGTTCCGTTAAAGTCAAATTTAAAAAGACAGACAATTTTTATTTATATTTCAAATTCTCCCTTGCAAAATACAATTTTGTTTCATCGTACTTATTATAAAGTAAGTGCTAAACACTGTATAGATAACCTGAACACCATTTATTTGTTTAATTGCGTATTTTATTGCTTTTTTACTTCTGTTTTTTTATTTTATTTTATTTGTATGAGTAAACCATATATATTTGTAAGTGTAAATGAGTCTTTGGGGTTGATTTATTTATAACTCGAGTTAAATACTATTTTTCTCGAGTTTTTTTTATGTCCAGTTTTTAAATGCTTTTTTACTTAATTCAGAGTTATAGTACTTTGTAATTCCTGTTACTTCTTGTCCGAGCCAAGAAGGTTTTTTGAAATTTTCATCTTCAGTTTTAAGTTCTATTTCAGCAACAACCAAGCCTTCATTTTCCCCAATAAATTCATCAATTTCATAAATATGCGAATCGTAATTAACAAAATACCTGTTTTTTTCAATAACACCTTTCTCACACAAGTATAACAATGATTTTGCTTCATTACAATCAATTTCTTTCTCCCATTCAAACCGTGTTAATCCATTTTTTGATGAAATCCCTTTAATAGTTATAAAACCTTTAGAATCAATAATACGGATGCGCACAACACGATTTTTATTAGAATTTAAAAACCCTTGTTTTATCTTTGCACACTTAAAACTTTCTTTTTTATAAAGGTCGTTTTTAACTAAAAATTTTCGTTCAATTTCTATTGACATTATTTTTAACTTTATTGCTAAAATAATACTTTTAATTGTTTCGTTAATAATAGATACCTTTGAAACTTATTAAAAAGTAACAAATGAAAAAATATATAAAAATTTTACTGTTTTTATTTACGATATATGGTTGGTCTCAAACTGATTATTCTGATAATTGGGAAGACTTTTATTCGTATAACAATGTGAAAGATTTTACTAAGGTAGCTGATAAAATTTACGCAGTGGTTGACAACGCTATTTTTATTTATAATACTTCTACAAATGAGATTAACAAATTATCATCAGTAAATGGTCTTTCAGGACAAACAGCAACTAGTATTCATTACAGTACTGCTTTTGATAGATTGGTTGTTGGTTACGCTACTGGACTTATTGAAATAGTTAATTCTAACGGCGAAATTACAATAGCGCCAGACATTACAAATTTTACGCTTTCAACCGAAAAAGCGATTACTAATATTACTGAACATAACAACAAGTTATATCTATCTACATCATTTGCTGTAGTAGAATATGACATTGAAAATTTAGTTTTCGGTGATACTTTTTTTATCGGTGCCAATTCATCAGAAACAAAAATTAATGAAATAATCGTTTATCAAGACACAATATATGCTGCCACTGAAAACGGTATATATACTGCTGATATAAATAACCCTAATTTGATAGATTATAATAATTGGACACACTATTTTTCTGGAAATTTTAGTTCGATAGCCGTTTTTAACAATCAAGTTTATACAAGTAGAAATAAAAAATTATATAGCATCAGTAATACGTTTTCATTGAATTTAATTCACACTTTTTCAACAGGTGTTTTAAAAATAAAATCATCAGACACATTCTTATCAGTAGCAACAACTCGTAATGCAGCTATTTTTGATAATTCTTTAACGTTGGTAACTCAAATAGTTTCTGATGTAAATTCAGATTACTATTTTAGTTTAAATGCAGTATATTCAGAAGAAGACAAGATATATCTTGGAACAAAAGAATTTGGTATCTTAGAAACCACTTCATCAAACACAACTATTTTTGAAGAGATTCATCCAGATGGTCCTTCATCAAATGATCTTTTTTCTATTAGTGTTTTAAATAATAATTTATGGGTCGTTTATGGAGGATATGAAGACGCCTACGGACCATTAAATAAACGACTAGGAACAAGTCACTATAATGGCGAAAACTGGATAAATATACCTTATGACCCAAATTTTCCTTCTAAAAACTTAGTGCATGCAACTATTGACCCAAATCATGAAAACAAAGTTTACCTTAGTTCTTGGTCAGCAAGTAATGGTACGCCTAATACTGATACAGGAGGAATACTTGTAATTGAAAATGATATTCCATCACTATTTTTAAACAATACCAATAGTAGTTTGGAAGATTTATGGCCATCAAACCCAAACTATGTAAGTATTAGAGTAAATGGTACTGCTTTTGATAATGAAGGAAATTTATGGGTAGCCAATGCTTGGATTGATAATATGTTAAAAAAAATGACTCCACAAGGCTCATGGATTAGTTATGATTTAAGCTCGCTTTTAACGAATACAGCAAGAGGCTTAAACGAATTAATTATTGATAACACCAATACTATTTGGATTGGCACCAGAAGAAATGGACTTTTAGCATACAATGAAAATGGAGATAAAAAAAGAGCATTAACTACTGAACCTACAAAAGGTTCATTACCAGACCCAAATGTTAGAACTATTGCAGTTGATAAAAGTAATCGAATTTGGATAGGAACTAAAAAAGGAATGGTAGTTTTTTATAATGCAGGAGGTCTTTTTGATGCTGATATTTTTGATGCCGAATCAATAATTATTTTAGATGATGGTATACCAAAAAAACTATTAGGAGATCAACCAATAAACTCAATTGCTGTTGATGGTGCAGATAATAAATGGTTTGGTACAGATGGAGGAGGCGCTCTACAATCTAACCCAAACGGAAGAGAAACATTAAATATTTTCACTACATCAAACTCTCCTTTACCATCTAATTTAATATTAAAAATTAAGGTAGATAAAAGTAATGGTAAGGTGTATTTTGGAACAGCAAAAGGAATCGTTGCATACAATAGTAATGTAGCGCCATTTAGCGATGAATTAGGCGAAGTATATGCATATCCTAATCCAGCAACAAACCAACACGAAACGATTACTATTGACGGTAGAAATGACACTCATTTACCTCAAGGAACGAATGTAAAAATACTAGATTCAGCAGGCTATTTAGTATATGAAACTAATGTTATAGAAGGTCAGGAACTGTTAGGAGGAAAAGTTGTATGGAATAAAAGAAACTTAGCAGGAAGAAAGGTAGCGTCAGGTATTTATATCGTATTACTTACCAATAAAGACAAAACAGAGACTTCTTCAACAAAAATTGCAATAATCAATTAGCGATGATTGTTACTACCAATGCAATTGTTTTAAGTTCAATAAAATATGGAGATACGAGCTTAATAGTTAAGTGCTACACGCAATCTGATGGTGCAAAATCATACTTATTAAAAGGTGTTTTAGCATCAAAAAAAGGAAAACTAAAAACCGCTTATTTTCAACCTTTAACACAATTAAAAATTGTTGCAAATCACAATAATAAAGGAAATTTAAATAGTATTAAAGAGGTTGAGATAATTAACCATTATAAAACGATTTATTCTACGATCGTTAAACAATCAATTGCTTTCTTTTTATCAGAAGTACTAACACTTTCTATTCAAGAAGAAGAACGAAATGAAGCGCTATATAATTATTTAGAAACCGCGTTAATTTGGCTTGACACACATACTAGCACCGCAAACTTTCATCTGTACTTCTTACTTAATCTTACCAAACATCTTGGTTTTTATCCTGACACTAACCATGTTGATTATAATTATTTTGACCTTGTAGAAGGTAAGTTTTATCAACAGTCACCTCAATATAATTATATTACTGGAACCGAATTAAGTGCGTTTAAAAAACTATTAGGCATAAATTTTGAGGCATTAGATAAAGTCGCGTTCAATGCCAAAAGTAGACAACAAGTTTTAACTGTATTAATTCAATATTTTGAATTACATTTGAACGGTTTTAGAAAACCAAAATCACTAACTGTTTTAAAATCTATATTTAATTAATTTTGAAGAATTTAACAACTCTTATATTGCTTTTTTTTACTGTCGTTTTAATAGGACAGGAAATAACTGTTATTGATTTTGATACAAAACAACCAATAGAAAACTGCACTATTTATGGTGATAATAATCCAATAACAGTTCAAACTAATAAAAAAGGAAAAGCATCGATTGCTATATTTAAAGAAAACGAAATAATAAGTATAAATCACCTTTCATATATAGAAGTTGAGGTATTAAAACGTAAAATAGATGCAAGTTATATTATATATTTACACAAAAATGCAGAAGCTTTAGACGAAATAATCCTCTCCACATCACGTAAAAAAGAATTTAGAAAACGCGTTGCTGAGAATGTCGAAATAAGTCACTTGTCAGAAATACGAAAAATTGCACCTCAAACCTCTGCTGATTTATTAGCAAGTATTCCAGGAATAAAAGTTCAAAAATCACAATTTGGAGGAGGAAGTCCTGTTTTAAGAGGAATGGAAGCAAACAGAGTGCTATTGGTTGTTGATGGAGTGAGAATGAACAACGCTATTTATAGATCAGGACATTTACAAAATTCAATTACCGTTTCCCCATCTATTTTAGAACGTACTGAAGTTTTATTTGGACCTTCATCCGTAATTTACGGTTCTGATGCGCTTGGAGGTGTTGTACATTATTACACAAAAACACCTAAAATAAATCAAAACAAAAAAGTTGATTATACATTTTTAACAAGATATAGCACCGTTAATCAAGAAAATACAAATCAAGCAAGTGTTGAACTTTCTTTTAAAAAATGGAGTTCATTAACTAGTTTTTCCTATGCTGATTTTGGCGATTTAAAAATGGGAAAAAACAGAAGGCACGGTTTTGAAGATTGGGGAAAAGTATATGAATATTCAAACAATACGGATAGTTTTTACAATGCGAATCCAGTTGTAAATACGAACGTTAACGTTCAAAAAAATACAGGATACAATCAATCTGATTTTTTGCAAAAATTTTATTTTTTACTATCTAAAAAAACAAATCTAACCTTTAATTTACAACACTCAACATCTTCAAATATTTCACGTTTTGATAAATTGACCGAATATTCTGATGGAAATTTAAAGTTTGCGGAATGGTATTACGGACCTCAAAAAAGACTATTAATAAGTTCACAATTAGCACTTAATCTTTCTAAGAAATGGGTGGAAACCGCAACTATTACTGCTGCTTATCAAAATATAAAAGAATCAAGAGTTCAACGTAAATTTAACAGTTTAGATCGTTTTTATAGAAATGAAAATGTTGATGTATTTAGTGTAAATGGTGATTTTTCGGTACAATTAGCAAAAGCATCCAACCGTGATTTATCTTACGGTTTTGAACTAACACATAATAATGTAAATTCAAATGCTTTTGGAAAAACAATTGCGGTAAATGGAGATGAAATTATCGGTTTATCAGATAATTTCATCATTCAGTCACGTTATCCAGATGGTGGAAGCACCTATTCTAGCGCTGCGATTTATACAAACTACAGACAAGATATTACAAATAAATCTACATTAAATTCAGGTGTAAGGTATACAAGTACGAAATTAAATGCCATTTGGAATGATACTCGTTTTATTACGCTTCCAACAAATGATATTTCATTAAACAACGCCTCTTTTAATGCAACTTTAGGATATACCCTTAGACCTAACAACGCCTTACAGTTAAATGCTATAATTTCATCAGGTTTTCGCTCTCCAAACATAGATGATATTGGAAAAGTCAGAGAAAAAAACGGAACTGTAACCGTACCAAATATTTATTTAAAACCTGAAAATATTTACAATGCTGAAATAGGCGTAATTAAACATTTAAACAATAAGAAATTCAACGTATTATTCAATGTATATTACACATTATTAGATAATTATATTTCGCGCGAAAGATTTAAACTTAATGGAGATTCCACAATTTTATATGATGGAGATTTGGCACAAATCATAGCAAATGTAAACCATAAAACCGCCTATATTGTTGGAAGTACGCTCAGTTTTAGAGGTAAAATAAAAAATCACTGGAATACACGAGGAAGTTTGACCTATACAAAAGGAAAGGCGTATGACACTAATTTACCGTTATCTTCTATTCCGCCTTTATTTGGAAATATTTCACTAGGTTATTCAACAAATACTTTTGAAGCAGCACTTAATTTTAAATTTAATGCTACAAAAAAATACAAAGATTATAATATTGTAGAAGGTATTGATAATATTGAACAAACACCCTTTGATAGTATGACTAACCAATACGTTGGAACACCAAATTGGAATACGCTTAATTTCTATTCTAAATATAAAGTTACAGACTCTATTCAATTACAATTTATGATAGATAATATTTTTGATTTGCACTATAAAGAATTTGCTTCATCAATTAACGCATCAGGACGAAATTTTTCTTTTTCAGTTATATTGAATTAACATTGTTCTATAAAACAGCGTTAATATAATATATTAACAATTCTTGATTTTTGTTAATAACTTTATTTTCGTATATTTGTTGTTGTGTTATATCAAACCCTATTTTATTATGATAAAATTATCTCACCAACAAAATCAATATAAGTTAATAATATATAAACTTGTATTTATTTTATTTTTTTCAATCAGTACTTTTTCACAATCTATAATTTATTCTGAGGATTTTTCTGCAGGAGCAGGAGGGTGGACAACCACCTCAACAGGAAATGGTACAGGAGCGTGGGTAAACGGTTCAGATCCAGCTTATTCTACAGGAGCTACAGGAAATTATTTTTACTCTCAGTTATATGGTGGAAGGTACAATAATCGCACCTTTATCACTGCAACTAGTCCCGCAATTAATTTAACTGGCTTTGTAAATATAGCTTTAGATTTAGATATTTGGTATAATACTGAAAGTTTATGGGATGGAATGAAGATTGAATATTCTTTAAATAATGGTGCTACTTGGGCAGATCTTGGCACTATTGCTAATACCAATTGGTATAATGACACAGATGTTGATGCATTTAATAATGGAGAAGACGGATGGTCAAATAATAGTGGAGGATGGGTTAATAAAAGTATAGATTTGAGTACAGAAAATAGTGCATTTGAAACTGCATCACAAGTGAAATTTAGAGTTTTATTTGCTTCTGATGGCTCTGTTACAGATGTAGGAGTTGCATTTGATGAAATAGTAATTCAAGGGTTTGGGCCCAATGATTGTGGAACAGTAGAAATACATACTGCAGATTTTGAAACAAATCTTGACGGCTGGACTGACGGAGGGTGGGATGCAGCGCGTGTTAATAACGCTACACGAGCTTACTCAGGTAATTTTAGTTTGCAAATAAGAGATAATTCAGGAGCACAATCAAGTTTTGTATCTCCAACATTTAATATTTTGCCTTATAATAAAGTAGATTTTTCTTTTTTCTTTTATACAATAAGTATGGAAGCAGGAGAAAATTTCTTTATAGAGTATAGAGACAATACAGCAGCAGCTTGGACTGTAGTAGGAGATTTTAGAGCAGGAGATATAAATTTTACAACTCATACAGGAGATTTTCAACGAGGATCTCCAGCGCTTTTTTATGCTAAAACTGTAACGATTAATAGCGACACACAAGTTTTTTCATCAACAGGTCAATTTAGAGTTCGCTGTGATGCAAGTGATAATTCTGATAATATATATATTGATAAAATTACAATAGAAGGTGCAAGGTACTGTCCAATTACTGAAGCACCTGGAGGAGTTACAAATAATTTGGAGTTATGGTTAAAGGCTGATTATGTAGATGGCGTTGGAGTAGTTACGGATAATACAAGTTTAAATGAATGGGTTGATTCTGGTAAAGGACATAATGCAAAAACAAATGTTGTGGCTCAAGCACCTTTGTATAAAAATAATACTACAGATAATATTAATTTTAATCCAGTTGTAGATTTTAATAATAGTAGTGCAGCATCAAATCCAGATATGCAATATCTTGGAACTCACGCAGGAGCAAATCAAGAATTAAAAGGTACAGGTGGTTTTTATACTCATGATATTTTTGTTGTAGCAATTCCAGACCAAGCAATAACAACAGCATTAATTCCACTTGATACTTTTACAAGTACCGATCCATTAGGAAGTACATTTACAGAAGACGTTACAGGTTTTGGATATGGAGCATATACTCAACGTTTCGCCAATGAACTTTTAACATATTGTATTGGACATTCATCTGCTGGTGGTAATGGTTATGGAAGGGCAGACACAGGAGTTTCTGGAATTGATTTTAACCAAGTAGGGATAATTAATTTAAGTCAAAATAGTGCTAATAATGGAGAAGATTTATATTTTAATGCTAATAATGTAGGAGACTCGGAAAATGATCCTGCGAGATTTGCAAATATATCTAACACAAGATTTTGGTTAGGAAGAAGCCAAAAATGGTCAGGAAGTTTTGGAGGGAGAATAGCAGAGGTAATTACGTATTCATCTAGAAAAACAGACGCTTCATTAACAGAAGAACGCAATAGAATTCAATCGTATTTAGCAATAAAATATGGTATTACACTTGGTGTAAATGGAACAAGTCAAGATTATGTTGACAGTGCAGGAACAATTGTTTGGGATGCAAATACAGGAGTCGCAGTAAATGATGTTTTTAATTTTGACATTACAGGTATCGCTAGAGATGATGCATCTGAATTAAATCAGAAACAATCAAAATCTATAAATTCATTAAGCGCACCAACGACTGCAAATGATATTACAATTGGATTAACTGATATCTCAACAACAAATAGCGCAAACGCAAATACATTTGCTAATGATAGAAGTTATTTAGTATGGGGAAATGATGATGGAAATTTAAATCCAGCGGCAACGACAGTAGTAGATATGAGTTTCGGTATTGCAGGGTTAAATACAGAGGTACGGTTTCAATCGTTTAATAGAAAATGGAAAGTTGTAGAAAGCGGAACAATGGGAAAGGTAAAAATATCACTTCCTTCAGCAATGATAACACCAACCTTACCAACACCAGGAGATTACTTGATGTTTATTTCTTCTACACCTACTTTTTCACCAACCGCAGATTATAGAGTTATGACGGTTAATGGATCTAATTTTGAAACAACATATGATTTTACAGGAACAAAATATATTACATTTGGATATGCACCAGAAGAAAAATTTGACCGTTCAATTTATTTTGATGGTGTTGATGATTATCTAGATGCAGAGAATGTGCTAGATTTAGATCCAGCTTCTTTTACGGTTTCAGCATGGATAAAAAGAGATGTAGGAGTAGTAAATGCAGATATAGTATCAAAAAGAGATTTTCCATTTACAGAAGGGTATTCACTTATGATTGGAGCAACTGGAAATTCAACTATGGAGTGGAAAAATAATGTAGGAGTTAGCCAAACCATTAGTTCAAGTGTAAATATTCCAGAAAACCAATGGCATCATATAGCAGTTACATTTGATGGAACAAATGCTAAAATGTATTTAGATGGAGTATTAGACACAACTATTGGATTAGATCCACCTGCAACATCTACACAAAATTTTATGATTAGTGCTACTAATCATAACACACCAACACGATTTTTTAAAGGAAATATTGATGAAGTAAGAGTTTGGAACACAACACTAACCGAAGATCAATTACATTATATAATGAATCAAGAAATAATGAATAATGGAGGTAGTGTAAAAGGTTCTTATTTTCAAAATGGTCTTATTGATCCTTTAAGAACTACACCTGCTTTAGGTACCGTAACAACACCTATAGGAACACCAGTAACCCTTAGTAAAAATATTTCTATCCCTTGGGCTAATCTACAAGCATATTATCCAATGAGTAGATATACCTTTACAAATGCAAAAGATGAATCAACAAATAGTTATACAGCAACATTAAAAAACCTAACAACAGTTGATTATCAAACAGCACCTTTACCATATAAATCTTCTAATAATGGTACTTGGTCAACTTCTGGTACTTGGGAAAATGGAAATATTCAAACACTTCCAGGAGATGTATCTATAGTTGATAATACAAAAACTATAGATTGGAATATAGTTGAGACAAATCATAATATTACAATGAGTAATAGTTCGTTACCAACATCTGCATTAGGTGTTGATAATAGAAAACTATTAGCGTTAATTGTAAAAAGTGGAGAAATTACTGTAAATGGAGATAATACGTCAGGAACAGGAAACGGGTTAACAATTTCACATTATTTAAAATTAGATGGAGTCATTGATTTGGAGGGTGAATCTCAATTAATCCAAACAGACCAAAGTGATTTAGCTGTAAATAGTGCAGGACATATTGAAAAAGATCAACAAGGAACAGCAAATTGTTTTACCTATAATTATTGGT
The DNA here is from genome assembly GCA_947311835.1 of uncultured Lutibacter sp. GTDB lineage: Bacteria > Bacteroidota > Bacteroidia > Flavobacteriales > Flavobacteriaceae > Urechidicola. The sequence goes on from CAMZLV010000002.1 coordinate 32,176, forward strand.
CTGCTCCTGTTAGTTTAATAGGAACGGTCACAAATAATACACCATATAAAATAATAGATGTATTAAAAGACGGAACAAATACAGCGACACCTATCACACCTAATTTTGAAGCAGGAACAACACAAACTACTGTAAGTCCTTTTTATGCTGATGGCGCTTTGACTTCACCAAGAAAAATAGGTAAGTATTGGTTTTGGAAATTTGTTAATACAGGAAACGCGTATGCAAATTGGGCTTGGGCAGGAAACGCAACAATGAATGTAACAGAAGGGTACACAATGAAAGGTGTCTCAGGAGCAAGTGCAATTACAGATACTCAAAATTATACATTTATTGGAAAACCAAATAATGTATTAAACGGAGACGCAGAAATAATTCATACAACTTTTGGAGTGCCAGCACCAGATCCATTTATTAGTTTAACTGGAAACCCTTTCCCTTCAGCTATAGATGCTGATAAGTTTATTAATGATAACAAGGTAACTACAGGAACAGGAGCAATAGACGGATCAATATATTTTTGGGAACACTTTGGTGGAGGCTCTCATAATTTATCTGATTACCAAGGAGGGTATGCAATACGAAACTTAACAACTGGAGTTGCTGCAACATCACATCCAAGTATTGATCAAGGTGGCGTAGCGGCTAAAGGCGCTCCAGGACAATATATTCCACCAGGACAAGGGTTTTTCGTAATTTCTAGCGCAACAGGTGGAAATGTTGTGTTTAAAAATTCTCAGAGAGTTTTCCAAAAGGAAAGTGCAGGAATATCTGTATTTTATCGAGACGCTTCTGAAGTAATTAGAAATACAACTCAAAGAATAGAAAATGAAAAAATGATTATTCGTTTAGGGTTTAAATCTCCAGATGGATACCATAGACAACTTGCAGTCGGATTTAATATTGAAGGTGCTACTGAAGGTTTTGATTTAGGTTATGATGCTACTAACGGAGATAAACTTTCTAATGATGCGTTTTTCACCTTAGGAGATAAATACCTTGTTATTCAGGCTTTTGATAATTTTGATATTCTTAGAGAAATACCATTATCAATAATAATTGATGAAGATAATAATTTAGGATTAGAGACCTTTATGGTTGATGGTTTAGAAAATGTTCCAGAAGATTTAGAAATATATATTAGAGATAATACAACAGGAGAAACATATGATATTAAAAATCAAAATTATGAGGTTAACCTTACTTCTGGCGAACATAAAACACGTTTTTCATTAGTGTTTTTACCACTTATGTCTGATGTATTAACAGTTGAAGAACCAGATTTGTCAGAAAACGGAGTGAATGTGTTTGTAAACAATGAAAGCACATCTCTGAATATTAAAAAGACTTCTGAAGTGACAATAAATAAAGTAATGCTTTATAATTATCTAGGTCAAAAAATTCAAACTTGGACTGATAACTTATCCAATGATAATTTAAATTTACCTATAAATAAAATAAGTACTGGAGCCTATATTTTAAAAATAGAAACAAATAAAAATAATTTAAGTAAAAAAATAATTATTAAAAACTAAACCAAACCCTACTATAATGAAAAAAAACCTACTATTGTTTATCTTAATGATAAGCACATCATTAGCGTTTTCGCAAACAACTGTTTATAAAAGAATAGTAATAAATAATCCAACTCCTGAAATTGTTAAAGAACTTCAAAATATTGGAATTGATTTAAGATGTGGAGTGAAGATTAATGAAGATAAAATTCAATTAGAACTTCCACAGTTTGAACTTAATCAATTAAATAATGCAAAAATTGATTATGATGTTAAAATTGAAGATGTATCTCGATTTTATAAAAATAGAATCGATGCAACGTATGATAAAGCATTAAAAGAATTAAAAAAAGAAAAAGAATTAAATAGAACTGATAGAGCTTCGGTTTCTAGTACAATAATTGATAATTTTTTAGAATATACAGGATGTAATGAAGTTAATTGGATAACACCAACTAATTTTAATCTTGGTACTATGGGAGGATGTTTAACTGTTAGTGAAACACTTGCAGAGTTAGATGAAATGAAAACACTATATCCTTCATTAATATCAGCCAAAACAGATGCGTCACCTACCTCTCAAACCACTTGGGGAAATCCTACAGCAACTACTTTTAATAATGGAATTTCTTACCAAGGGCAAGGTACAACAAGATGGAACCCTCAAACAGTATATTACGTTAGAATTACAGGAGATCAATCTTCAGCTGAGGGTACAAAACCGCAAATGTTATTTACTTCAATGATTCATGCAAGAGAACTATCAAGTTTAATGGGTAATATATATTTTATGTGGTATCTATTAGAAAACTACGCAACAGATCCAGCAATTAAAAATTTAGTAGATAATAATGAGTTGTATTTCATTCCTATTGTAAATCCTGATGGTTTAAGATGGAATGAACATTTAAGTTCAACAGGAGGAGGAATGCAACGTAAAAATTGCCGTCCAAACACTGGAAGTACTAGTAATTCAACAACAACAAGAGGAGTAGATTTAAATAGAAACTTCGATTATTTTTGGGGAAATGCAGGTTCAGGTTCTTCAAGTAATCCATCTAGTGATTCTTATAGAGGGCCTTCAGCTTTTTCTGAACCAGAAACCCAAATACTAAGAGATTTTGTGTTAGCTAGAAATATAAAAACATGTTTAATGAATCATTCATATGCAAATGCCATTCCACATCCTTATGGAGGAAACCCAACGTTTGTTTCAGGACGTGAAGACGAAATGCATAAATGGCATGAAGATATGACACGATATAATAGATATATTTCTGGAGCAACCATTTTTCCAGCTGCAAATGGTATTGCTGATGATTGGATGGTAGGTGGAAATACTGACGGAAACGGATCTGTTGGTTCGGGTCAAAATATTTTAGCAACTACTCCAGAACACGGTCATACAGGTTTTTGGCCCGCTACTACAGAAATTATTCCTATTGCAAAAAGAGCAGTTAGATTATATTTAACAAGCATTTATTATGGAGGTAAATACGCTAAATTTCATGACTTAACGCAAAGTGATATAACAGCGTTATCTTCAAATTTAACTTTTGGAATAGAAAGACTAGGACAAACAGCTAGTGATTTTACCCTTACCGTTACACCTATTTCAACAAACATTATAAGTATAACATCACCTTCTACTCAAACGGGAATGGTAATATTAGAGCAAAGAAATGTAACAGCTGCATTAACTCTAGATTCAAACATTTCTCCAAATGATAAAATTGAATATAAAGTAGAATTAGCCAACGGAGATGGTGTTGTTTTTTATGAAGCCAATATTCAAAAATATTATCAACCAACAGTTTTATTTAATCACAATCCAGATACAGATGCATTAACAAACTGGACAACTTCTGGAGGTTGGTCAACCACTACTACTTCTGCATATACAGGTACTACATCAATTAAAGATGGTGCAGCAATACCTTATGCGAATAATGCAACGAAAACGTTGACAACAACTAATAGTTATGATTTTACAAGCGCTTCTGAGGTTTTGATTCAGTTTTATACAAAATGGGATTTAGAAAGAAATTTTGATTTTGTAGAATTATTAGGTTCTGCTGACGGAGGAACTACTTGGCAATCATTATGTGGAAAATATAACAAACCTAATTCTACACTTGAAAGTAACGACTCTCATGGAGGTAAAACCTCAACAAGTCACTCTTTTCAGGCAAATAACAGTTCAGGTCAAGTTTATGATGGTGATAGAATGGATAATTGGGTAATGGAAGAAGTAGCAATAAATTCGTCAGACAACTCTTTTTTATCAACTTCATCAAACGTAAAATTTCGTTTTAGATTTAAAACAGATGCAAATAATAAAACAGAAAATTATTCAACAACATCTGAAGGGTTTTTTATAGATGATTTTAAAATAATTACCATTCAAATACCATGTGACTCAACAAATCCACCATCTGGAATTACTGTTTCTGGAATTACAGCAACAGGAGCTGATGTTACTTGGAATGCAATACCGTCATCGACATATGATTTAAGATATAAAGAAGTTGGTGCTTTAACTTGGACGACTATTACTAATATTACTACTGCTAGTTATACTTTCACTGGTTTAACACCAACTACAGATTATGAATTACAAGTTAATACACGATGTACGTCATCAACTTCTATTTTTTCTGCGTCATCAACTTTTACAACATTAGCTATTTCTTATTGTGCCTCTAATGGGCAAAGCACTGCTGATGAATATATAGGAAATGTAACCTTAGGTTCAATTAATAATAACTCAGGAACAGGTACAACAAGCACAGGTTATTCTGATTTTACAGCAGCACCTACAGCAACCCAAATTACTGATTTAGATATAGATGCTACTTCACATTCTATATCTGTTTCTAAAACTTGGACAGGGACTAATTATGACGAAGCAATTTCTGTATGGATTGATTTTAATCAAGATGGAGATTTTGAGGATGCAGGTGAAAATGTATTTAGCGACACAGCAAATCAAAATTCGCCAGTTTCAGGAACGTTTTCTATACCATCAATAGTTTCAGGAACAGTATTAGGAAATACAAGAATGCGCGTTTCATTAAAATATAACGCAATACCTACATCTTGTGAGTCTTTTAATTATGGCGAAGTTGAAGATTATACTGTAAACATTTTTAGTTCTGTTTTAGGAGTAAATAACGAAACCGAAACACTAAACTCAATTAGCGTTTATCCTAATCCAGTGAAAGAACAATTATTTATCAATGCACCAACAAGCGTACAATTATTAGATTATAAGCTTTCAAATGCGATAGGACAATCAATATTAACTAGTAAATTTAAAAATTCAAATAAAATTGATGTTAGTCAATTAAATACAGGAGTATACTTTATCTCTATTAATACTGATAAAGGAACGATTACTAAAAAAATAATGATTAAATAATTAACGATAAAAAGTTAAGACAAATAAAAAGAGGCTTCATATTGAAGCCTCTTTTTATTTTATAAATTAGTTTGAATATCCACTCTAGTAGATATAAACAATAAATCTCTATTTAAATGCATTTTCACCAGTAATATCTAAACCAGTAATTAATAAATGAATATCATGTGTACCTTCATAAGTAACTACACTTTCTAGGTTCATCATATGACGCAAAATTGAATATTCACCAGTAATTCCCATTGCACCTAATATTTGACGTGCATCACGAGCAATTTTAAGCGCCATATCTACATTGTTACGCTTCGCCATTGATATTTGTGCTGAAGTTGCCTTACCTTCATTTCTTAGTGTTCCTAAACGCCATGTTAATAATTGCGCTTTTGTGATTTCAGTAATCATTTCAGCCAATTTCTTTTGTTGCAATTGAAAACCAGCAATAGGTTTTCCAAATTGTGTTCTTTCTTTAGAATATCTTAAAGCCGTATCATAACAATCCATTGCAGCACCAATTGCGCCCCAAGCAATACCATAACGAGCCGAATCTAAACAGCCTAAAGGTGCTCCTAATCCGCTTTTTTCTGGTAATAAATTTTCTTTAGGTACTTTTACATTGTCAAAAATTAATTCTCCAGTCGCCGATGCTCTTAATGACCATTTGTTATGCGTTTCAGGTGTAGAAAACCCTTCCATATCACGTTCAACAATTAAACCATGAATACGTCCTTCTTCATTTTTTGCCCATACAACTGCGATATCTGCAAAAGGTGAATTGGAAATCCATAATTTTGCTCCATTTAATAGATAATGATCACCCATATCCTTAAATTTAGTTTCCATTCCGCTCGGATTTGAACCATGATTTGGTTCAGTCAATCCAAAACAGCCAATAAATTCACCACTTGCTAATTTTGGTAAAAATTTATTTTTTTGTGCTTCACTACCATATTTCCATATAGGATACATCACCAAAGAAGTTTGAACAGAAGCCGTAGAACGAACTCCAGAATCTCCTCTTTCTAATTCTTGCATAATTAATCCATAAGAAATTTGATCCAATCCCATTCCTCCATATTCTTCAGGAATGTATGATCCAAAAGCACCGATTTCTGCTAAACCACTAATTATTTGTTTAGGAAATTCAGCCTTTTGACATGCTTCTTCAATAATTGGGGAAATATCTCTTTTTACCCATTCACGTGCTGCATCACGAATTAACAGATGTTCTTCAGTAAGCAACTCATCTAAGTTGTAATAATCAGGTGCTTGATATAAATCTTGAGCCATATTGTTTTGTTTTGAAAGTTTCGCCAAAAATACAAATTATAGCCACTAGTTGTATTAAATTTTAATAAGAATACTTCCTTTCATGTTTAAAAATTAATTAACTATCTTTGTTGAGATGAAATTTACATTTGGGAAAGAAGAAAAACTAAAAAGTAAAAAGCAAATAGAACGCCTTTTTATTGAAGGAAAAGTGATAAAAGAATTTCCAATACGCATGAAATTTTTAAAAATTGAAGACAATGATTTTCCTATAAAAGTGGCATTTTCTGTTCCAAAACGCAATTTCAAATTGGCGGTACATCGCAACAGAATAAAAAGAATGTTAAGAGAAACGTATAGATTAAACAAACATATTTTATTTGAAAATGACAAGAACAAATATGTAATTATGTTTATTTATATGGACAAATCAGAATGGAATTATGATGATTTAGAATCAAAAATGATTAGCGTATTAAATAAATTCATTAAAAAACATTGAACGAAACAGAATAATAAACAACAATAGAATGATAAAAAATAAATTAAAAAGTATTTTAATAACAGGAGGCGCAGGATTTATAGGCGCTAATTTTATTCCCTATTTTATAGCGAATAATCCCACTCTACGTGTAATAAATTTAGACAAATTGACGTATGCAGGAGATTTATTAAATCTTAAAGAAATTGAAAATCATGAAAGATATGTTTTTGTAGAAGGCGATATTTGTGATAGGAATTTAGTTGAAAAGTTATTCAAACAATACAACATTAAAGGTGTTGTTAATTTTGCTGCCGAATCACATGTTGATAACTCCATTTCTAATCCTGATGCATTTATAAAAACCAATGTTTTTGGTACATTCACTCTAATAGATGTAGCACGAAATTTTTGGATGGATGCTCCAAATAACTATAAAAAAGAATATCAAAACTGTCGTTTTCATCACGTTTCAACAGATGAAGTGTATGGCACTTTGGGTGAAACAGGTTTATTTACAGAAGAAACACCATACGCACCAAATAGTCCGTATAGCGCGTCAAAAGCATCGTCAGACTTTGTAGTTCGAAGTTATTTTCATACCTATGGAATGAATGTTGTTACTACTAATTGTTCTAACAATTATGGACCAAAACAGCATGATGAAAAATTGATTCCTACAATTATCAGAAAATGTCTATCTGAAGAAAACATTCCGATTTATGGTGATGGAACAAACATTAGAGACTGGCTCTATGTACTAGATCATTGTAAAGGAATAGAACTCGCTTATAAAACAGGTAAAACCGCTGAAACATATAATATTGGTGGAAAAAACGAACGGAACAATTTATATATAGTAGATACAATTTGTGCTATTTTAGATGAGTTACAGCCAAGAAAAAACGGAAAATTATATAAAGAATTAAAATCCTTTGTAACCGATAGACCTGGACACGACTTTAGATATGCTATTGATGCCTCTAAAATTGAAAATGAATTAGGTTGGAAAGCCGAAGAAAATTTTGAATCTGGAATTAGAAAAACAGTACTTTGGTACATAGAAAAGTATATGAAACAGTTTAATAAAAACAATAAAAAATGAAAGGAATTATACTCGCAGGAGGATCTGGAACACGTTTACATCCATTAACATTGGCAGTTAGTAAACAATTAATGCCAGTTTATGATAAACCGATGATTTATTATCCATTATCTACTTTAATGAGTGCTGGAATACGAGAAATATTAATCATATCAACACCTCAAGATACGCCATTATTTCAAAAATTATTAGGTGATGGTAAAAAATACGGATGTAAATTTGAATATGCAATTCAAGAACAACCAAACGGATTGGCTGAAGCATTTATTATAGGAAAAGAATTTATAGGAAATGATAAAGTAGCTTTAATCTTAGGTGATAATATTTTTTATGGAACAGGATTATCAAGTCTTTTACAAGCCAATAACAACCCAGAAGGTGGAATTATTTATGCATATCATGTACAAGATCCTGAACGCTATGGAGTAGTTGAATTTAATGATAGCGGTAAGGCAATTTCTATAGAAGAAAAACCAATTCATCCAAAGTCAAATTTTGCTGTTCCAGGAATCTATTTTTATGACAATGATGTAGTTGAAATTGCACAAAACATGAAACCAAGTAAAAGAGGGGAACTTGAAATAACAGATGTAAATAAAGAATATTTAAAAAGAGGAAAATTAAAAGTTTCTATTTTAGATAAAGGGACTGCTTGGCTTGATACAGGAACATTCAGTTCATTAATGCAAGCCTCACAGTTTGTGCAAGTTATAGAAGAACGACAAGGATTAAAAATTGGAGCGATAGAAGAAGCGGCTTTTAGAATGAATTTTATATCTTCAGACGAATTAAAATCGCTAGTACAACCTCTTTTAAAAAGCGGATATGGAAAACATTTATTAAGTATTTTGGAAGAATAGAATGAAAGTTATAGAAACAAAGTTGAAAGGATGTTATATTATTGAACCTACTATTTTTAGTGATGATAGAGGTTATTTTTATGAAACATTTAACAAGCAAAAATTTGAAAAATTAATAGGTCAAACTGTTAATTTTGTTCAAGACAATGAATCATTTTCTTCAAGAGGAGTTTTACGTGGATTGCATTTTCAAAAAGGAGAATATGCACAAGCAAAATTAGTGCGTGTGCTTCAAGGCGCAGTATTAGACGTTGCTGTTGATATCAGAAAAAACTCCTCAACATTTGGCGAACACATAGCGGTAGAAATAACAGCTGAAAACAAAAAACAATTGTTCGTTCCACGAGGTTTTGCACATGGTTTTGTAGTGTTGAGCGATACGGTAACATTTTTATATAAATGTGACAATTTTTATAATAAAGCATCAGAAGGAGGAATTATTTATAATGATAAAACGTTAAATATAGATTGGAAAATTCCTCAAAATGAATTGATAATTTCTGAAAAAGACGCAGTTTTACCAACTTTTGAAAAAGGTAATTTATGAAAACAGTTTTAGTAACAGGAGCCAATGGTCAATTAGGAATGTGTATAAAAGAAGTTGCTAAATCATACCAACATATAGAGTTTATTTATACCAATTCATCACAATTAGATATTACTGATAAAAATTTAGCTTCATCTTATTTTTCTGATAAAAACATAGATTACTGTATTAATTGTGCAGCATATACAGCAGTAGATAAAGCAGAAGAGGACACTGAAAACGCTTATAATATTAATGTTAATGGAGTTCAAAATTTAGCAGAAATATGCAAAGAAAACAACACAATACTTATTCATATTTCTACAGATTTTGTTTTTGACGGAACTTCAAAAACACCATATAAAGAAACTGATACTCCTAACCCTAAAAGTGTTTACGGTGAAACCAAGTTAAAAGGAGAAAAACAAATACAACTTACAACAGACAAGTATTTTATTATCCGTACATCATGGTTGTATTCTGAATATGGTAATAATTTTATGAAAACCATGCTTCGTCTTGGAGAAAAACTCCCGAAATTAGGCGTTGTAAACGACCAACAAGGCACTCCAACGTATGCTAAAGATTTGGCAAAAATAATTTTACAGTTTATTGAAGCAACCAATTTAGATTTTGGAATCTATCATTATAGTAATGAAGGTGAAACAACTTGGTACGGTTTTGCTAAAGAAATATTTGAACAAAGTAAATTCACCAATTTAGAATTAAATGCAGTTACTAGCGTTGAATATAAAACAGCAGCGCAACGACCAAGTTATAGCGTATTAAATACATCTAAAATTAAAAAAAGAGTGAATACAACAATACCAAATTGGAAAGAAAGCCTTAAAATTGCATTAAAAAATTATAATAGCGCAAAAAACTATGAAAAAAATTAAAAATAAAGTAATTGCATCTTTTCTTATACTTGCAATTACAATATCGTTTTCTTACAAGTCTGATTTTTTTGAAATAGCAAAGCAAATAGAGATTTACACAACGCTTTTTAAAGAATTAAACCTTTATTATGTAGATGAAATTAATCCTGCAGAAATAACTGAAAAAGCAATAAATAATGTATTGAGCAATCTTGATCCATATACACGTTTTTATGACGAGCAAGGAGTTGAAGATGCTAAGATAAGAAGAGAAGGACATTATGGAGGAATTGGAGCAACAATTGCTTATAGAAAAGGCAATTTAATAATAAGAGAAATTTATCAAGGCAGTCCAGCGCACAAATCAGGATTAAAAATAGGAGATGAAATTTTAAAGATAGATAATACAGTACTAAAAAATCAAGATCAAAATATTACAAGAGCAATGCTAAAAGGCTTGCCTGACACCACAATAAAAGTACAGGTTAAAAGGCAAAACGAAACGTTAGATATAAATATTACTAGAGAAACAATAGAGATAAATCCAGTGCCGTTTTATCAAATGATAGATGAAGAAGTAGGATATATTACCCTTACTAAGTTTAATAAAAAAGCGTCAAGTGAAGTAAAAAAAGCATTTTTAGATTTAAAAAATCAAGGAATGAAAGAACTCATCATTGATGTACGTCATAATCCTGGAGGTTTATTAAACGAAGTCATAAAAATTGTCAACTTTTTTATTCCAAAAGGGAAAACGGTTGTTACAACAAGAGCCAAAATTGCTAAATGGAGCAATGACCTTAAAACAAGGTTAAGTCCAATAGATACAGAAATACCAATAGTTATTTTAATTGATAATCGTTCGGCATCTGCATCAGAGATTTTATCAGGTGCATTGCAAGATTATGATAGAGCGGTAATTATTGGTCAACGATCTTTTGGAAAAGGACTTGTACAGCGAAGCAGAAAATTAACATACGGAACACAGTTAAAACTCACCATATCAAAGTATTATACTCCAAGTGGACGTTGTATTCAAGAGTTGGATTACACCAATAGAGACTCAAAAACAGGGAAAATACCAAAATTTTCTGACGGAGAAGTAACAGCATATAAAACAACAAATGGAAGAACCGTTTATGATGGAGGAGGTGTAACACCAGACATTGAAATCAAAAAACCAAAACAAACAAGTAGTACAAAAAAATTACTAAGTTCAGATGCTTTTTATAATTATATAACATCTTATTATTACAAAAATAGTTCAATAGAAAAACCAGAAAATTTTCAGTTGAATGAAAAGGAGTTTGCAGCCCTAAAAAATTATCTAAAAAACAATACAGATGATTTTCAGTTAAATTCAGAAAAATCACTCAAAAAAGTAGTAGAATTATTAAAAAAAGACGGATTGGACATTAAACCACAATACAAAACGTTACAAGAGCAGTTACAACTAGAAAAATTAGCATCTTTAGATAGTAATAAAGAAGAAATATTAGAAGAAATGACCAATAAAATAATGAATAGTTACTATTTTAAAGAAGGCGAATATCAACACAAAA
>CAMZLV010000003.1 GCA_947311835.1 uncultured Lutibacter sp.
CACATTATTCAATCAGCAGTAGTTGGAGCATCATTAGGTCAAAAAGCAATAAATAGTAGTATGATTTCTTTCGGAATAGCACTATTATTAATTTTACTTTGGATGATATTTTACTACGGTAAAGCAGGTTTATTTGCCGATTTTGCCTTAGCTGTAAATATCTTATTTATTTTTGGTGTATTTGCAGCCTTCGGATTTGTATTAACACTGCCAGGAATTGCAGGTATTATCCTTACAATTGGTATGTCTGTTGATGCAAACGTAATTATATTTGAAAGTATTAAAGAACAACTAGATGCAGGAAAAGGACAAAGAGAAGCCGTTGATAGTGGATTTAGTTTTAAAGGAGCATTATCAGCAATATTAGATGCCAACGTAACTACATTTTTAACAGGTATCATCTTATTTGTATTTGGTACAGGACCAATTAAAGGTTTTGCAACTACTTTAATGTTAGGTATTATCACATCGTTCTTTACAGCCGTATTTATTTCAAGATTATTTATTGATGGTCATATGGATAGAGGTGGAAAATTAACTTTCAACACTAGCATCACTAAAAACTGGTTTAAAAACATCGATTTTGACTTCTTGAAAAAGCGAAAAATTGCTTATATCATTTCTGGTGCAATTATTATTGGAGGTATTGCTTCATTAGCAACCAACGGTTTAAACTATGGTGTAGATTTTATTGGAGGTCGTTCATACATTGTTAAATTTGATCAACCACAAAACCCAACAGAAGTTGCAGGAACACTAAAAGGAGTGTTTGATGATGCTCCAGAAGTGAAGACTTACGGAGGAGACAATCAATTAAAAATAACGACTAAGTATAGAATTACTGAAGAAGGTAATACAATAGACAATGAAGTAAGAGATATATTGTTTAAAGGATTACAAACTTACTTACCAGACGGAACTACACTTGAGCAATTTAAAGTAGATTACAAAGGTGAAAAAACTGCAGGAATAGTAAGTAAAATGAAAGTAGAACCAACCATTGCCGATGATATTAAAACGGCTGCAGGTTGGGCAATAATAGGTTCGTTATTAGTTGTATTCTTATACATCTTATTACGATTTAAAAAATGGCAATATAGTTTAGGAGCTGTAGTGGCAGTATTCCACGATGTATTAATTGTATTAGCAATTTTCTCTATATTCTACAAAGTAATGCCATTTGATATGGAAATAGGACAATCATTTATAGCAGCAATACTTACCGTTGTAGGTTACTCATTAAATGATACCGTAGTAATATTTGATAGATTAAGAGAATATACAAACACACACAGTTCTTGGAAATACTCAAAAATTGTAAACCAAGCATTGAGTAGTACATTGAGTAGAACCATAAATACCTCAATCACAACATTAGTTGTATTATTAGCAATCTTCTTATTTGGAGGAGATTCAATTAAAGGATTTATGTTTGCTTTAATTGTAGGTGTAATTGTAGGTACGTACTCATCATTATTTATTGCATCGCCAATAATGTATGATACATCAAAAAAACTTAAAGACACTAAAAAATAAGATGTCAGTCTAAATTACACACAAAACCGTTCCGATTTATCAGAACGGTTTTGTTATTTTTGCACTAAATTAACTATTGAAAAAATAAAAAGTGAGCACAATTAAATTACACGATAAGTATTTTAAACCATATATTTCGAAAGAAAAAATTGAACAAACAGTTCAACGAATGGTAAAAGAAATAGCCAAAGACTGTAAAGATGAAACACCTATTTTTATCGGTATTTTAAACGGCTGTTTTATATATGTTGCTGATTTTATTAGACTATATCCTAAAAACTGTGAAGTATCATTTGTAAAACTAGCTTCGTATAACGGTTTAGAATCAACAGGAAAAGTAAATGAACTTGTAGGTGTGAATGTTGACTTGACAGACCGAACTGTTATCATACTTGAAGATATTATTGATACAGGAAATACACTGCAAAAAATATATGATATCTTTAAAAATCAGAAAGTAAAATCACTTAAAATTGCAACACTCTTTTTTAAACCAGACGTGTTTACAAAAGCGTTGCCAATAGATTATATTGGTCTTTCTATTCCTGATGAATTTATCATTGGCTACGGATTAGACTACAACGACCTTGGAAGAAATTTAGATAGTATTTATAAAATAACCACTCACAAAATGACAAATATCGTTTTATTTGGTCCTCCTGGAGCAGGAAAAGGAACACAAGCAACTAAATTAAAAGAAAAATACAACTTAGTGCACATCTCAACTGGTGATGTATTTCGATTTAATATCAAAAATGAAACTGAATTAGGAAAACTTGCCAAATCGTATATGGATAAAGGCGATTTAGTTCCTGATGAAGTGACCATAAAAATGCTTGAAGATGAAGTTGAGAAAAACCCTAACGCCAAAGGTTTTATTTTTGATGGATTTCCTCGAACTATTGACCAAGCAAAGGCCTTAGACGCTTTTCTTAATGAAAAAGGAGAAATAATCAATGGTATGGTTGCTCTTGAAGTACCTGAAGATTTATTAGTTGAAAGACTATTAGAAAGAGGAAAAACAAGCGGAAGACCTGACGACCAAGATGAAGATAAAATCAGAAATAGATTTAACGAATACAACACAAAAACAGCCGTTTTAAAAGACTACTATGACAATCAAAATAAATATTTTGGCGCAAATGGTGTTGGTTCTATTGATGATATTACAGAAAGATTAAGTACTATTATAGATTCATTATAATTTAAATAGTATAACACGTTTCAAACGTAAGTAAGAAACAGCAACACAAATAAAATGACTGAAGGAAATTTTGTCGATTACGTAAAAATTCATGCTGCTTCTGGCAAAGGAGGTAAAGGATCTGTTCACTTACATCGTGAAAAATACATTACAAAAGGTGGACCAGACGGTGGAGATGGCGGTCGTGGAGGACACGTAATTGTGCGCGCTAATAAAGGCATGTGGACTTTAGTACATTTAAAATTTAAAAAGCATTTTAAAGCAGAACATGGCGGTCACGGAAGCAAAAGCCGAAGTACTGGTAAAGATGGTGCTGATGTGTATATAGATGTGCCTCTTGGTACTATTGTAAGAAACTCCGAAACCAACGAAATACTATTTGAAATCACCAATGATGGCGAAGAAGTCATATTAGTTGAAGGTGGAATGGGCGGACGTGGAAACTGGCATTTTAAATCATCAACAAACCAAACACCAAGATACGCACAACCTGGAGTTGACGGTCAAGAAGATTGGTTTCAATTGGAATTAAAAGTGCTTGCTGATGTAGGTTTAGTTGGATTTCCGAACGCTGGAAAATCAACACTTCTTTCTGTATTAACATCTGCAAAGCCCAAAATTGCTGATTATGCTTTTACAACACTAAAACCAAATCTTGGTATTGTTAAATATAGAGGCTATAAAAGTTTTGTAATGGCTGATATTCCTGGAATTATTGAAGGTGCAGCCGAAGGTAAAGGACTTGGTCATCGATTTTTAAGACATATTGAACGTAATTCAACCTTGTTATTTTTAATTCCTGCTGATAGTGACGATATCAATAAAGAATATGATGTTTTATTGAACGAACTTAAAAAACACAATCCTGAGTTGTTAGATAAAGAACGTTTACTCGTAATTTCTAAATCTGATATGCTTGATGATGAACTTCAAGCCGAAATAGAAACTGAACTACCAACTTCAATTCCGCATCTATTTATCTCTTCTGTCGCTCAAAAAGGCTTGACGGAATTAAAAGATAAACTTTGGGAAATGCTGAATTAATTCTTTACCAAAATAGGTAATGTAAATTCTATAGAAACTGGAATTCCGCGTTTGATTGCAGGTTTTAATTGTGGTAAATTGCGTATTCCACTCGTTAATAAACTATCTATATTTGGAATTTGTTGCTTAACAATATCTGAAGATTGTAAATTTGACAGTGAAACTTTGCCTAATTTATCAATTTTTATTTTCACAAAAATTGTATCATTTAACGGTTTAGCAGTAATGATTTTTTTTGGTTTTAATGATGCGTAAATATACTCAGCTAATTTTATTTGCGAACAAATATTCTGCTTTTCCTGTGATGGAATACTATCACAACTAGGAAATAAAGGGAATACATCAACAGTATGATAATCAATAATAGTATCTATTTCAACAATTTCTATTTTTTCTTTTTGTTGAAAAAAAGAACATGAAGTCAATACGAATACACTGAAAAATAAACTAAAAAATCGCTGTAACATCTTACTTTTTTGATGTCTTAAAATTACAAAAATTATTTTAGTCTAGCGTTACACCTTCTAAAAAGTACATTTCTTTGATTTCTTTAGTACGTTGCTTTGCATATGCAGTCAATTCAGTATCAATATCACCAAACCTTTCAATATATTTTTGGAAGTTATAATAGGCTATTTTCTTTTCTTTATAATAAGTATCTTCAGCCATTGCCAATTCAAATAATGCCTTGTAATTTTTTGAATTATTTTGATACGCATCTTTAAAACTTTTTATAGCCATTTTTAAATTTCCTTCTTCTTTAAAAATAGTTGCTAATAGATAATGTTGCCGATGTAAATTAGGTTTGGCAAGATAAATCGATCGCATCAAAGTAACTTTAGCCTTTTTAATTTTATCAGTTTTGTAATATAAACTTGCCAATCTAAATAAAACAGTAGAATTTTTAGGGTTAATTTGCAAAGCATTCATGAAATTTTGTTCTGCTAAATCATAGTCTTCTGATTTTAGATAACACAAACCAAATAATTCGTACATATTTACAGATTTATAACCCAAACTATCTAACCTTTTAAGGTGTTTTAAAGTTGTTTTATAATCTTTATTAGTATATGAATTGTTAGCCTTCAAATTATTGAAATTAATGTTATTTGGAGCAACTTTTAATCCTTTGTCAATAAAAAGTACTGTAGAATCCTTAAACTTTAAATCTTTATAAAAATGTACCAATCCTGCTATCGTTTTAATATGCAATGAATCACGTCTATAGGCTTCTAAAAAACTGTCTCCCATTTTAAAAAAATCCTTTTGCCTACCCAAAGCAACTCCCAATTGATATGGATAATTAGGATTTAAAGTGTCTTTTTTTTGCAAATATTGATATATTTTTTTTGCTAATGCTATTTTATAATTAGACAAATACAACTTACCTAAGTTATTGGCAACCAATAAATTTAATGAATCTTTTTGAATGATTTGTTCGTATAACTCAATAGCCATTAAAGGGTGTTTTGCTAGCGCATACGTTTTAGCCAATTTAGTTTTGATAATAATGTCATCCTTAGTTTCCAATGCTTTTTTATAATAACTAATAGCATTAGAATAATTTCCTATTGATTGATATATAGCAGCCGTTTTACTTAAATTTTCAGTAGTTTTTTTATCTTGATTTTCAAGGATTTGCAACGCTTTTTGATAATTCCCTTTTAGCAATAAACTATCAACAACTTTAACAACCGAAACTTGCGCTTCGGTTGTAAAAGAAATAATGAAAACTACTATGGTAATAAATTTCTTTTTCATTGTTTTGATTTTGTCTGGTCTAGCGCAGTCGAGACCTTCTGACTTTTCAATTCAATCTCTCGACTGCGAAAAGACTATATTTACTGTTCTCGATGCAATTTTCTAATAAAATAGAAATCACTTGAACTGACGAATACTACCGTACATCAAAAGCAATAGGTAACATATAAAGCGTATTAACCTTTTCTCCTTTATATTCTCCAGGAATCATTGTTGGCAAACTAGTAACTACACGTCTTGCCTCTTCTTCTAACTCTTTTTTAGGTGCTCGTGCTCCTAAAACCTCAACATTTCCTGATTTTGTAATTTTAAATTTTATATAAATTTTTTGCTTTCCGCTTAAACCTAAGTTTTTTGCAAGTTCGCCATTAAAGTTCTTAGCAACAAATTTTCTAATTTCTCTATTAAAACAATCTCTTGCTTCTTTTTGGTCTTTGCCTTCGCAACCTAGAAAAATAGGTGACTTGTCAATTACTGCAAAATCAACACCTTCATTTATATCAATTTTATTTTCCAAATAAACTTTTCCATTAGATGATACGGTACTCCCATTATTAGAAAATGTAATATTTGGATCATTAATTTGTGTTATGTCTAACTGATTACCAAATCTATCATAGAAGAACACACTACCATCATCATTTTTTTTGAAAAAATAAGTTGTCAATGGAGTTCGTAAAGAACCACTAGTACCGTCTTTAGACATTATCATTTGTAATTTTTCAATAGCAGTTTTTTCTTTCGTATTGTCTACTTCATTTGTACACGAAGTGTAAAACAACATACTTGCAAGTAAAGGTATTAATACTAAATACTTTAACTGTTTCATTTTTTGTGATTTTCTTTTTGTGATCATAATAATTCGTTTTTTGATTAATGAATGTTTATAAAATTGATTAATAAATGAGATGTTTTCAACGTTAAACGTAGTTGCTAACATCTTGTTGAAGTAGGTGTTTTTATCAGTTTCTTTAACTACTTCGGCATCTGATATATATTCGTGTAAGAGTGTTATTCTTTTTTGATAAATGTAAATCATTGGGTTAAACCACATTAAAATCTTAAAAAGTTCAAAAAACAACAAGTCTAATGTGTGATAATGCTTACTGTGCACTAATTCATGCTCTAAAATGTGTAAATCGCCTTTTTCTATCAATTTTTTATCAATAAAAATATAATTGAAAAATGAAAATGCTACTGCTTGATTGTTTAACAAAATCAACGTATAGTTTTCTTTTTTGATGACATTGTTAGAAATAATAAGACGTATTATTCTATATAACTTTACAAAAAATAACACACACAATACTAACACTCCAACAAAGAAAATAACATTTAAATAGTTTAACGTTTCTACGCTGTTGGGTGTTTGTTCTATAACTTTTTGCGGATTTAAAACTACTGTTGGCAACAGAATTACATATTCTTGTGGCACTGTTTTTCGCAAACTTTCAAAGCGCAACAACGGAATTACAAAAGATAAAATTGGCGTAAGTAATAAGTAAACTCTGTTCCACTTAAAAAAAGTTTCTTTTTGCAAAAACAAATCATATACTGCCAAAAACAGCACTTGAAAAAATACAATTTGTATAATATAATTAATCATTTTTTTTGCTTTTTATCGTTAATTAAATCTAAAATATGCTCTAATTCTTTTACATCAACATCGTTTTTCTTTACAAAAAACGACACTAAACTATTAAAAGAACCTTCAAAATAACCATCAACCAGTTTGTGCAAACTTTGATTGGTATAGTCCGTTTTCTTAATAATAGGATAATAAATATATCCTCTTCCCTTGGCTTTGTGCGCTACAAATTCTTTGGTTTCTAATATTCTAATAATAGTAGAAACTGTGTTGTATGCAGGTTTTGGCGCTGGTAACTGCTCAATAATTTCTTTTACTGATGCTTCATTAAGTTGCCATAAAACTTGCATTAATTGCTCCTCTGCTTTTGTTAATTGTTTTGTCATAATTTCAACTAAATTTTTAGTTTGATATTGCAAATATAACTAAATATTTAGTTTAAACTAAATTTTTAGTTAAGAAGTTTTTAGCACGATTATTGTTATATTGCAACTATAACCATAAAACACACCAATAACTCATGGATATTTTTTTATTATTTTTAGGCTTCTTTTTCGTTTTATTAGGAATTGTTGGAGCATTTTTACCCGTACTTCCAGGACCTTTAACTGGTTGGATTGGACTACTCATATTACATTTAACCAAAATTATCCCTATGGACTGGACATTTTTAGGCATAACTTTAGGAGTTGCTTTACTAATTTGGGGACTAGATTATGTTATTCCGGCTTGGGGAACCAAAAAATTTGGCGGTAGCAAATACGGAATTTGGGGCACCGTTTTCGGATTAATAGTAGGAATAATCTTTTTAGGACCTTTAGGAATCATTATAGGACCTTTTGTAGGCGCTTTTGCAGGAGAAATGCTTCACGACAGCACAGATAGTTCTAAAGCTATTAAAGCAGCATTTGGATCTTTTATTGGTTTTATCTTTTCTACTGGATTAAAATTTATGATTAGTATCATTTTTGTTGGTCTTTATATCACTAAATTTTGGGAGTTTAAAGATTTGTTCTTTTAAACTTCTTGTCCTATAAAAGAGAATTATTAATTTAATGCTATATTCAATTTTGATGATTTATTTATGTAAAACTGTTGTAGATTACAGTATATAACACAAAAACCGTTGCGCTAAATTGAACTTCAAACTACCTTTTTTAAAAGTTTACACTCAATAATTTCCTTAAAAATTGAGCTTTAAAATTCTATCACTTTGTTTATCTGTGATAAATTTTGGTGTCATTTGAACTATAAAATTTCTTAAAAAACAACCAACTAAATTATTTGATTGTGCTATTTTTCCAAGAATCCAACTTGTTTGTGTTACATAATTTGCTTTTTGTTTTCGCATTAACTGAAATTTTGAAAAAGCCGTTTCAATATTCTCTTCTTGTTTCAAACAAATACTCAATGCCATTGCACTTTCAATGGCTTGGCAAGCTCCTTGTCCTAAATTAGGCGTAGTTGCATGAGCAGCATCACCTATAAGACATACATTACCGCTATACCATTTATCAATTGGCTTTAAGTCCCAAATTTCATTACAAAGAATGTCTTTTTTAGTTGTTTCTGAAATGATGTTTTTAATAATATGAGGATAATCTGAAAACAGTTGTACTAAATCTGCATCTTTCGTTATAAACTGATCTTTATTAATCAATGCAAACCAATATATTTCGTTTGACGAAATATGCACAAAACCGAATCTATTTCCTCTGCCCCAAATTTCATTTAACTCGTTTGTGTGTTTTTTGTCAATAATGGCATTTGAAATTCCTCGCCAACAAACTTGTTCTGCATCTCTTAGTGCTGTATTATTAAAAATAGATTTTCTAACATTTGAATGTATACCATCTGCACCAATAACAATAGTTGTATTATAACTTGTACCATCCTCAAATGATAAATTTATAATTTCATTATGCTGTTCTAAAGATTTTAATTTTTTATTTAAATGAATTTTGGTATTCCCTATATGATTAAGCAATATTTTATGCAAACTTGCTCTATGAATTGCAACTGTTTTTACATTATACTTATTTTCAAAATTATGAAATTTTGCACTTGTAAGTACTTTGAGTTCTTTATTTAGCGCATTCATTGAATTGGTATAATTTGCCGCTAGTAAAATATCATCATAAATACCTAATTCTTTATAAATTTGCATCGCATTTATTGCTAAATTTATTCCAGATCCAGCATTTTTAAATTCTTTTGATGCTTCAAATATTTCTACATCAAATCCATTTTGTGTCAATGCAATTGCAGTTGTTAAACCTCCTATTCCTGCTCCTATTATTGTTATTTTTTTCATTTTAACCTATTATTAGGTCAAAGTTACTAAAAATATTTGTAATTAGGTCGAGTTTACTATTTTAAGTACTTTTGTAGTATGAAAAACACCAAAAAAATAATATTAAAAACTTCTTTACAACTATTTAACACACTTGGTTTATCAAAAGTAACGCTTAGAACGATTGCCAAAAAAATGGGAATTAGTCAAGGTAATTTAAATTATCATTTCAAAAAGCGCGAAGATATAATTGAAGCATTGTATTTTCAGTTGGTTGAGAATATTGATAAAAGTATGTCTGATGTACAACAACCTATAAATCCCATTCAATTATTGGCAACTATTTCACAAACAATAATGTTTAATTTTTATGATTATCGTTTTTTCTTACTTGATTTTGTTCAAATCATAAGAGAAAACGAAAATATAAAAAAACATTATGCAAACTTATCTATCAAGAGAGAACAACAATTTTTATTGCTTTTTAATTTATTAATTGAAAATGAGTTAATGCGAAAAGAAATATTACCAAATGAATATAAAAACTTGTATAAACGCTTCAAAATTCTAGGTGATTTCTGGATTTCGGATGCTGAAATTTGCAATCCTAAAATTACAAAGGAAACAATTTCAAAATATTCAGAAATTTTAACGCAAGCAATTTATCCTTTTTTAACATCTAAAGGTCAAAACGAATATCATTCGATTCTTTTAGCTTAGGAACGGTTTTAAAGGAACAGTCTCAAAACTTGTGGAGTTTTAAAAAAATAGTTTGATATTTGTTATAAAAAAAACAGATGTCCACAATTGATTTATTACCTATTAACCTGACG
>CAMZLV010000004.1 GCA_947311835.1 uncultured Lutibacter sp.
AAATGAGAAAACAGAAAAGCAAGGTATTAAAGGTAAAAGACTTAAAGCTGGATGGGACAATCAGTACTTATTAAAGGTTTTGAAAATTAAAGTATGAGTTTGCCCTGGAAAAAAGAGGCGTTTATGGATTTAATAGGGAGTAATTTTATTGTAAACACATGAAAAATGATGTAGTAATACTTCAAATATCTTTCCGTATCTTTGCAGTCCATAATTTAAAAATTTTGAATGCCACAATATCCCAAAAATAATCTAGCACAATTGGTCATTGCAACCTCTAGTGCACATGCAATTGAACATGTGGTTATTTCTCCAGGATCACGTAATGCACCTTTAACCATTGGATTTTATAATCATTCTGCTATAAAATCGTATAGTATTGTAGATGAACGATGTGCTGCTTTTTTCGCATTAGGTTTAGCGCAACAATTACAAAAACCTGTTGCATTAGTATGTACTTCAGGTTCGGCTTTGTTAAATTATTATCCTGCTGTAGCAGAGGCTTTTTATAGCGATATACCATTGGTTGTAATATCGGCTGATAGACCTTCACACCTAATTGATGTTGGTGACGGTCAAACAATTCGACAAGAAAATGTGTATGAAAATCATATCTTATTTTCAGCAAATTTAACTGCTAATGATAATTTGGAACAGCAAAATATAAGTTTATTAAAAAAAGCTTTTAAAAACTGTATACAAAAAAAAGGTCCTGTGCATATTAATGTTCCTTTTGATGAGCCTTTGTATGAATTTACAGATGAACTAAATGAAATTAAAAAGGTAACTTATGATATGTCTGAAGTGCCAATAGACGTTGATAAACTTCAAATGTATGTAGATATTTGGAATGCCTCAACTAAAAAAATGGTGCTGATTGGAGCAAACTATCCTGATGAATTATTGCAAATACAACTCAATAAATTAATAAAAGATGAGTCGGTTATTATTTTTACTGAAACGACCTCAAACGTATATAATGCAAAGTTTATAAACAGTATTGATAAAACTATTTTTCCTTTGACAGATGCTCAATTTTCTGAATTAAAACCAGAAATATTAGTTACAATTGGAGGAATGATTGTTTCAAAAAAAATAAAACAATTACTGCGCAAGCATCAACCAACACATCATTGGCATATAGATGCAAAGAAAGCGTATAATACTTATTTTTGTTTAGGAAAACATTTTGATATTTCGCCTCAATTGTTTTTTAGTCAGTTTTTCTTCTTAACAAAAGAAAAAAAGAGTAATTACCAACAGTTATGGTTAAATTTAAAAGAAAAAAGAACCGAAAAATATCATAACTATTTAAAAAACTGTGCGTATTCTGATTTAAAAGTTTTTGAAACGGTTTTAGCCTCAATTCCGCAAAACTCACAACTACAATTGAGTAATAGTTCAACGATTCGTTATTCACAACTTTTTGATATTAATGATACGCTTTCAGTATATTGTAATAGAGGAACAAGTGGTATTGATGGTAGTACAAGTACGGCAATTGGAGCGTCACAAATCAATAAGAATCAAACCGTATTTATTACAGGTGATATCAGTTTTTTTTATGATAGTAATGCGTTGTGGAATAAGTATATTAAAAATGATTTTAGAATAATTTTGATAAATAATAATGGAGGAGGAATTTTTAAATTTATTCCAGGACCTAAAAAATCAAATGCATTGGCATACTTTGAAACACCTCATGATTTAACGGCTAAACAGTTATGTGAAATGTTTGGTTTTGAATATACTGCAGCATCAAATAATAGTGAAGTTGAAGAAGTATTACAAGACTTTTATCAAAAATCAGAAAAACCAAAATTAGTAGAAATATTTACGCCAAGTGATACGAATGATATCATTTTAAAAGCGTATTTTGAAGCATTAAAAGAATAAATAAAAATGAAAGTAGGAGATAAGGTAGATTTAATTATCGGAAGAATTTCAAAACTCGGTTTTACCGTTTTGATTAACCATCAGCATGAAGGATTGTTGTATAAAAATGAATTGTATGTTAAACTTGCTGAAGGCGATAATGTTGTAGGCTATATAAAGAAAATAAGAGATGACGGCGGAATAGACGTGAGTTTGCAACCTATAGGCTTTAAAAAGACGTTGGTTGAGAATGAGATTAAAGTATTAGATGTGCTTAAAAAAACGGAAGATGGATTCCTTGGTTTACACGACAAATCATCACCTGACGATATTAAGTACGGAATGAATATGAGTAAAAAAGCATTTAAAAGTGCTATAGGAGGCTTGTATAAATTAAAATTAATTACTATTGAATCTGATGGAATTCGTTTAGTAAAACATTAAGTATTTTACCGTTTCTATTCTTGATAAATGTAAGGATAGAAACGGTAAATAAAAGTTAGATACTCAATTTCACTCTAATTTCTTTAGGAATTGCATCTTTATGTATCAATATAGAAATGGTTTTTAATTTAAAGTACGCTTCACTCATCAAAATATAACCATCATTTCCAATACGATCGCTATTTGTTCCCCAAGAATTTTTGATTTTGTAATAAGTATTCCCTTTTTGGTCTACTACAAGTCCTGTAATATGCATTAAATGATCGTCTGTAGTATTAAAATTTTCAAATTCTTGTTGACGGTAATCTGGAGTTACCTTCATTTCTTTTACCAAATGAGTCATTGAATTTTCATTATCAATTTTGTCGTTTGGCAAAACCGCAATCCCATATTTTGATGAAAATGTTTTTTCGGATACATCGCCATCCCATTCTAAAGAATAGCCTTTTTTTAATGCCTCTTGAGTTATTGTGTTCAAGTCTTCTAACGGAACATTGTAAAAACTTCCGAAATCAAAATTATCAGGAATGTTTAAAATAAAAGACTTGTAATAAGGTACGTGCGTAAATGATGTAATAGTTACATAGTTAGTTGGGTTTATTTGAGTCATTTCTAAAAATGATTGAGGTGTATAAACTTTCCCTTCGTATACAAATTCTTTGACATCCTCACCAATACGCTTATCTAAAATAGTATTTACATCTTCTTTCCAGTTTGGATGAGAAGAATTTTTATCATTTTTAATATAATCATCAAGAATAGCTTTAATATCATTAGTTATTCCTGTATGGTCATATTTGTTATTGTTTTTTAATCCAGAAAATACGCTTTCAGGAACTAAACCATATTTTGAAATCGTATTAAAGGCTTGATGCCCTAATCCACCATCGCTCAATTGTGCTTTACCTTGACGCATTACGTAAATCCATGCTTTTTTAAAATAAGTATTTCTTACGGTAAACATTTCTGAAACGTCAATATTTTTGCCAGACAAACGGTTAATTTCAGATTCTAAAAATGATGAAGTAGAAAAACTCCAACAAGTACCCGTTTTTCCTTGACTTTTAACAGAAGAAGCCTCAATATCGATAATGGTTTTAAAGTTGTACTCATTCTCTTTAGCAGCATGAATATCTGCCTTTGTAACCATTTTTATTTCTTGTGAGTTGGTTACAATAGCAGTAATCAAACAAAATAATAAAATTATTTTTTTCATTTTTTTAATTTTTAATTTTTTGAGCAACACGTTCTACATTTTGATAAAACACATCAGCATCTTTTGGATTTCCTTTAAATTTTAAATAGCCTTCTTTATAAGCATCTAAAGCGCGTTTATATTTTCCTTTTAATTCAAAACCCATACCAATATAGTAATCACCTAAAGGAGATTCAGGATATAAATCGTAAATCATTTCGCCAAAATCACGAAGATAATCACCATTTTCTTTATCAATAATAATCCCTTCTATAGCATAAATATCTTTTTCTCTAATTTTTAAATTCGTTCCAAATAAATATTCAATATCTACATACTTGTTTTCAAGATATGCAATGGCATCGGCAGGAGATAAATTTTTAATTTTTGTATTAAACTCTTCTTTAGAAATAGATGAATAGATTTCAAAAATGAATGCAATTGCACTTGGTATTGCTTGACCTATAGATGAAACTGTTGTTGCGCCAGATAAATCATCAAATTTATAATTAAACTTTTCATTAGTGATAGACGATAATAAATTATCAGCAATGCTAATTTTGGTTCTTTTTCTTTCTGATAAGTAATCACCAGTGCATAGATAATAATAATACGAACCTCTTTTTACAACACTTGCACTTTCAGCAATCATAGCAGGAACTTCTGTTGAATAATATGGGTTGACGTTAACAAAAGCACTAAATCCAGGTTCATCTTCTATTAAAAAATAGTTGGTAAAATTAGCCGTTGCTGTATTTCCTACAATGGTTTTAAAAGGTGAAATACGATAATTACTTTCCATATAATCAAGTAATTCACCTCTTACAAATTGATAAAATTTATCACCTTCAGTTGTAGGTAAACCACTATTTTGATCGTAATCACAATCAATATACCTTCTATCTCCTGTTTGAACTATTCCTACTACAATTTGTTCTGGCGCTTTTTCTTTTTGAGCAAATAGTATAGCATTTCCTACATAAAGATCAAATAAATAATCAGCATCAAAAACAACTGTTAATGGGAATTTACGTTCTGTTTCTTCTTCATAAGATGCAGGTAAATAAATTTTAATAGTACGTTCTTTGCCTAAAATTGAAGAGTTTATCGTTTTGGTGATGGTTTGCTGTGCAAATACAATGTTAGTAATTAGAAAGCAAAATAATAATAAATTTTTGTTCATTGTTTACGAATTATTTTTTTTCGAATGTACTCATTTTTTTTCTATTGACAATAATCATATCTTTACAACGAATAAAAATTTATTAAAATGAAGGAAATTAATTGGCAAACAGTCAAAGAATTTGAAGATATAACGTACAAGAAATGTAATGGAGTTGCACGGATTGCGTTTAACAGACCAAATGTTCGTAATGCATTTAGACCTAAAACCACTAAAGAATTATACGAAGCCTTTTATGATGCAACTGAAGATACTTCAATAGGCGTCGTGCTTTTATCTGCTGAAGGACCAAGTACTAAGGATGGTGTTTATTCATTTTGCTCTGGAGGCGACCAAAAGGCGAGAGGTCATCAA
This sequence comes from uncultured Lutibacter sp., assembly GCA_947311835.1. Lineage (GTDB taxonomy): Bacteria > Bacteroidota > Bacteroidia > Flavobacteriales > Flavobacteriaceae > Urechidicola. The sequence goes on from CAMZLV010000004.1 coordinate 5,052, forward strand.
GGTTATGTAGGTGAAGATGGTTACCATAGATTAAATATTTTAGAAGTACAGCGTTTAATTCGTTTTATGCCAAAGGCTGTGATAGCTGTTGTTCCAGGATGGGCAGTTGGTGGTGGACATAGTTTACATGTTGTGTGTGATTTAACTTTGGCAAGTAAAGAACATGCGATTTTTAAGCAAACAGATGCTGATGTTACAAGTTTTGATGGCGGATATGGCTCTGCTTATTTGGCTAAAATGGTTGGGCAGAAAAAAGCACGTGAAATTTTCTTTTTAGGAAGAAACTATTCTGCTCAAGAAGCTTATGAAATGGGAATGGTAAATGCAGTTATACCTCATGATGAGTTAGAAAATACGGCTTATCAATGGGCGCAAGAAATTCTGGCTAAATCACCAATGTCAATTAAGATGTTAAAATTTGCTATGAATTTAACCGATGACGGAATGGTTGGTCAACAAGTATTTGCAGGTGAAGCAACACGATTAGCTTATATGACTGATGAAGCGAAAGAAGGACGTAATGCTTTTTTAGAAAAACGTAAGCCTAATTTTGAAAAAAAATGGATACCGTAAAAAAGGGTAGTTAGTATTGAGTAAAGAGTATTGAGGAATTAGTATTGAGTAGTTAGAACTTAAAAAACAACAAATGAAGATAATCTGTATTGGTCGAAATTATGCCAAACACATCGAAGAACTTGAAAACGAACGACCAGAAACACCTGTCGTTTTTTTAAAACCTGATTCGGCAATATTGCCAAAAAAAATGCCTTTTTTCATTCCTCCTTTTGCGAATTCAATTCATTATGAAGTAGAAATTTTAGTAAAAATAAATAAAGTTGGTAAACATATTGATGCTAAGTTTGCTCATAAATATTATGATGAAATAGGACTTGGTATTGATTTTACCGATAGAGAAATGCAAGCAAAACTAAAGGCAAAAGGATTGCCTTGGGAAAAAGCAAAATCCTTTGATGGCGCAGCAGTTGTAGGTGAATTTTATCCAAAGGAAAAATTTAATTTAAATGCCATCAAATTTCAATTATTAAAAAACAATGAAGTTGTTCAAGATGGTAATAGTAACGCTATGCTGTGGAAAATAGATGAATTGATTGCTTATGTTTCTCAGTATTTTACACTTAAAAAAGGCGATATACTTTTTACAGGAACTCCAGCAGGAGTTGGCGAAACAAAAATAAATGACGTGCTTATTGGTACTCTAGAAGGGAATACATCTTTTAGTGTAAAAATAAAATAAATGCAAATCAAAAATGCGCAACAATAAACGCATTCAATTTTAAATTGGTATCAACGGCATTTGTGCCAGTCCATCCATGACCTTCGTTTTCATACAAAGTAAATTCATTAATCACACCAAGAGCATCTAATTTATCGTGCATTTCTACACCTTGTGATGTAGGAATCAGTTCATCTTGACCTCCATAAAAAAGGATTGTTGCAGGTGCAGTAGCGTTTACTACATGGTACGGACTAATTGATTCGTAGTACTGAGTGTTATTCGAGTAATTCACTCCTGTAACTGACTCAAAAAAGGAAGCAATTTCTGTATAATTTGGATTATCTACATAATTTATATCCGTAAAATTAGTTGGACCTACAATACTGCATACCATTTTTACATCATTTGGTTCGTCATATTTATAAGAAAAAAGCATCGATAATTGTGCACCAGCACTTACTCCAATAAAACCATAATTAGTTGTTATTTGATAATTATCTGCTTTTGATTTTAGGTCGTCAATAACACTCGAAATATCATCAATTTGCATAGGAAAAGGTGAGTTGCCAACACTTGCTAATCGATAATTAATATTTACAATGGCATAAGTAGGAAATCGTTGTTTTAATAAGTCAACCATAAAATTCATATCGTTTTTGTCGCCACTTACCCAAGATCCTCCGTGAACAAGAATTAGTACTTTAGTCGTTTCATTTGTTCTTCCTTGAGGAAGGTAAATATCATATTTTTGTTGAATATCAGTACCGTAAATTACGTCTAATAATTCTGTTTGATCTAAAATAATTAAGTCATCTTGCTCATCTAAAATTGTAGAACATGAAGAAATAAAAAGAATTACAAGTGAATAAATAAGTAATTTACTAATTTTGTTGTTTAGAATTTTCATTTAAGGGTGTTTAATTTTGCTAATTTAATCTAATATGTCACAAATTATAAGAATTTACGAAGAAAATCCAAATTCAAATCAAATAGATAAAGTTGTTGCTGTTCTCAAAAAAGGTGGTTTGGTAATTTATCCGACTGATACAGTATATGGTTTGGGATGTGATATTACGAATGCAAAAGCACTCGAAAAAATTGCACGAATAAAAGGAATTAAATTAGACAAGGCTAATTTTTCTTTTATTTGTAATGATTTGAGCCATTTGTCTGATTATGTTCGCCAAATAGACACACCAACCTATAAAATTCTAAAAAGAGCACTTCCAGGAGCCTATACTTTTATTTTACCTGGAAATAACAATCTTCCAAAAGTATTTAAAAAGAAAAAAACAGTAGGAATTCGCGTGCCTGAAAATGCGATAGCGCAAGCAATAGTTGCTGAATTAGGAAATCCTATTGTGTCAACATCTATTTATGATGAAGATGAATTGCTTGAATATACTACTGATCCTGAATTGATATTTGAAAAATGGAAAGATAAAGTAGATATCGTTGTAGATGGTGGTTTTGGAGACAATCATCCATCTACGGTTATTGATTTAACGGATGATAAACCTGTTGTAATCAGAGAAGGTAAAGGCAGTTTAGATGTTTTATAATTCGTTAAAACGACTTCTTTTCTTTATATAATATTGCCAAACAATACTTTTGGTATAATAATAATTATGCGTTTTATCGTTTGACCTTTTTTTAAGATTTCTGTAAAAATACCTGTAAAAACTCATGTGTGCTTTAAAAACAGCCCAAGTAAATAGTGGTTTTTTTTGAAATAAAAAGCGAACTCCTGCTATTCCGTCAAAAACTAATCGTATAAAAAGAACTGGAATAAATGTTTGACTTGGAAGATTTTTTGTTAATGTAAATAAACTGTTTCTAAAATTTAGGTATGTTTTTTTAGGGTTTGTGTTCTGCAATGTTGCGCCTCCAACATGGTATACAGTTGAGTTGCCAACATATTTAATATCATAGCCTTGGTTTTTAGCACGCCAACATAAGTCTATTTCTTCTTGATGTGCAAAATACGTTTCGTCAAAACCATCTAACTTGTCGAAAATGACCTTTCTAATAAAAAAACAAGCACCAGAAGCCCAAAAGATACTAGTAGTATCGTTGTATTGTTGCGTGTCTTTTTCTAATGTGTCAAAAATTCGTCCTCTACAAAACGGAAAACCAAATTGGTCAATAAATCCGCCTCCTGCACCTGCATATTCAAAGATATTTTTATTTTTATAATCTAATATTTTTGGTTGAATGATTGCCGTATTTTTGTTGTTCTTAAATTCTTCGATGATTGGTTTTAGCCAATTTTTAGTAACTTCTATATCAGAATTTACGAGAGCCAATATATCAGCATTTACATGTTTTAAGGCATCGTTATATCCTTTGGCATAACCATCATTTTTTGTATTTTGAATGATTTTAACAGATGAGAAATTATTTTTCACATACGTAATTGAATCATCGGTTGATGCATTATCAGCAACATAAATATCATAATATGCTGGATTGCTGTAACGTATGATTTCTGGTAAAAATTTGGCTAATAATTTTTGACCGTTCCAATTTAATATAACAATGGCTATTTTCATTAGCACAAAAATACGTTAAATCATACGAGCGCACCAATATTTTTAAAAAACGATGGTTATGACAAGTTTAAAGTTTAGAAATCCAATTACAAATATTTTCAATACCTTCAACTATATTAGAACAGTTGCTTTTAAGGTCAAAAGATTCAGTATATTCAAATTCTTGAAAATCGACATAAGCTAATCTTGCAGCAAAATAATCTTGCTCAAACCCAAATGCTGATGCTGGAAGTAAGGCTACTCCTGTATCTTTTAATAATTCTTCACATAATTTATTTGAGGTTTTTATACCTTTAGCATAAAGTTTGTCTTTATGTGCAGAAAAATCTGGAAAAAGATAAAATCCTCCTTGAGGAGCGTGTACTTTTATTTCAACATTGTTTAATTGTTCTGCGCAATAGTTTCCAACTTGCTTTAATATATTTGTTTGCATATTCAAATAAGGAGCAATTTTATCATAACTCTGATATGCTGTTTTTGCTGCTATTTGAACAGGAGTTGGAGCACAAGAGTAGGTTTCAGATCCTATTCCTATTAAGGCTTGTTTAAATTCTGGTTCTATAGTATCATAAAGAAAAGCAGCGCCAAACCGCCAACCTCCTGCGCCACACCATTTTGAAAGTCCTGTAGTTGTGATTGTTCTTTCAGGATAATAATTTACAAAAGATTTGTGCGTATTGTTATGATCAAGTAGTCCGTAAATTTCATCAGAAATAACCAAAATATTTAATTCTTTGGCAACTTCAGCAATTTTGATTAATTCATCTTCAGTATAGGTTAAACCATCTGGATTTCCAGGATAGTTTAAAATCATTATAGATGCTTCAAATTTTTTGTTTTTTGCGGCTTCTTTAATGGTTTCTGGTGTTATTCTCCATCGTTTCTCAAAAGAAGTTTTTAATTTAATTATATTATGTCCTGCTAATTTTGCTTGAGGAGCATAAGAAACCCAAGATGGTGCAGCTATAAAAACATCAGCTTCTTTAAAAGAAATTAAAATATTGAAAAGTAATATTTTAGATCCTGGAGCAATTAATATATTATCAGGAGAAACATTTAATCCGTTGTGGTCTTTATGAAATTGTGCGATATTTTCTCTTAGATCTAAATTGCCTTGCACAGATGTATATTCTTTATGATTTACAGATTCTTTTAAAGAATCTAAAACAAATTGTGGAGGTAAAAATGGTGATTGACCAAAACCAAATTTGATGATTTTTTTATTTGCGGATTCTAAATCTTTTGATTGATTGTTGATTAGAAGCGTTTGAGATTCTTCGATTTGTCGATACATGATTGTTGCTATTTTTTTTTAAGTTAATTGTATAGTAAAGCTATTAAAAAAAAAATGAAATAATGGAACAGTCTCAAAACTTGTGGAGTTTTAAAAAAATAGTTTGATATTTGTTATAAAAAAAAACAGATGTCCACAATTGATTTATTACCTATTGCTAATTTACTTTTACCCGAAGTTTTAGTTAAGTATTTTAAACTTTCTACCCACAAATTAGAACGAGAACAATTACATTTTTACTTTGAAGAGAACAATACAATACCCGCAGAATATAAGCAAGGAAATGCAATTTCTAAAGGTTTTTACCCTGAGATAACCATTCAAGATTTTCCAATAAGAGGAAAACAAGCGTATTTACATATAAAACAAGAGTA
>CAMZLV010000005.1 GCA_947311835.1 uncultured Lutibacter sp.
ATATGAAACAGTTAATCTAATGGATAAAAAAATCATAAAGTCTATAACGAGTAATCATCATTATTTAAATGCTTTTAACGCGACATTATTAATTTAAAATGGTATTAATTGCTTATTGGATTGGTGTTTCTATCACAAATATTCCAACGATACATAATTATTTAGAAGAAAAAATGGCTAATCAATTAAAAAACTCCAAAAAATGGGGTGGTTTTTTGATTTTGGTAGGCGCATTGCTACCCTTACCATTTTCCATTGCATGTATTGCTGCTGGAATTATCAAGTTTCCGTTTAAGAACGTAGTATTATTTGGTTCTTTACGCTTGTTACGATTTTTAATTTACGGTTTGCTTATTTTTTCGGTAGTTTAAATACTATTCTACCCAATCTGCAACAAAAAGATTAGTGTCTTTTCCTCCTCCATTATTTCTGTTGGATGAAAAAATTAGTTTAGTACCATCAGGAGAAAACATTGGAAAGGCATCAAAAACGCCATCATATGTAATTTGTTCGAGGTTTTTACCATCAACATCAATCATAAATAGATTAAATCCATCGTGTTTTTTCTTGTGATGATTGGTTGAGAAAATAACTTTTTGTCCATTTGGATGAAAAAATGGTGCCCAATTTGCGCTACCTAAATCCGTAATTTTTTTCAAATCACTTCCATCTACATTACAAATGTATAACTCCATATGAGTTGGCATAACTAATCCTTGTGCTAATAAGTCTTTATATTCTTTTATTTCTTGTTCAGTTTTAGGTCTAGATGAACGGAAAATTAGTTTTGTTCCGTCAGGCGAGAAAAATGCGCCTCCATCATAACCTAATTCATGTGTTATTTGTTTTACATCGCTTCCATCAATATTCATGGTATATAATTCTAAATCACCAGAACGCGTAGAAGTAAATACAATTTTATCACCTTTTGGCGAAACGGTAGGTTCAGCATCATAACCTTTTTCGTTGGTCAGTTGTTTTAATTGATTTCCTTTGGTATCAGCAACAAAAATGTCATATGAGTCATAAACTGGCCAAATATATTTTCCGCCAAAATCTTCTTTTTTTGGAACTATAGGGCAGTCTTTGCTTTTTAAATGTGTTGAAGAATACACAATAGTAGAATCTCCTGGAAGAAAATAACTACAAGTTGTACGCCCTTTTCCTGTACTAATCATTTGTGGAATATTGTGGTCGTGTTCTAAACTTTTTACATCCATCGTAAAAATTTGGTCACAATTTAAATTCCAATGATTAGCAGCTTGAAATACAATTTTTTTTCCGTCAAAACTCCAATACGCTTCAGCATTATCACCACCAAAAGTCAGTTGCTTTATGTTTTTAAGATGTTTTTCTTTTGGATAATGAATGACATCAGTAATTCTAGTTGCACCAGAAACAGCGTCTCCTTTATGTGAGTTTTTCTTTTCATTTTTACATGAAATAATCATTAAAGAAAAGAATAAAATAGATATAAATCGCATTCGCTTAATTATTTAGTATTTTTGGCAAAAATAAGATTTTATACGATGAAAAACTTACTATTTAAAGTAATCTTTCTTCGTTAGTAATTACTTTTTTAGAAATCAATGATTAAAATAGGAAACATAGAATTATCAGACTTCCCATTGCTACTTGCACCAATGGAAGACGTGAGTGATCCACCATTTAGAGCATTGTGCAAAGAGCAAGGTGCAGATGTAGTATATACTGAATTTATTTCATCAGAAGGTTTAATTCGAGATGCAGCAAAGAGTGTAAAAAAACTGGATATTTATGAAAAAGAGCGTCCTGTAGGTATACAAATTTTTGGTGCTAATTTAGACTCGATGCTTAGAACCGTAGAGATTGTAGAGCAATCAAAACCAGATATTATTGATATTAACTTTGGTTGTCCTGTAAAAAAAGTAGTTTCAAAAGGAGCAGGAGCAGGTATTTTAAAAGATATTGATTTGATGGTAAAATTGACCGATGCGATGGTTAAACATACCAATTTACCTATTACTGTTAAAACGCGTTTGGGTTGGGATCATGATTCTATTCAAATTGTAGAAGTTGCTGAGCGTTTGCAAGATGTAGGTTGTAAGGCAATTTCAATTCACGGTCGTACACGAGCGCAAATGTATAAAGGCGAGGCAGATTGGACGCCAATAGCTAATGTTAAAAATAACGCAAGAATGCATATTCCAGTTTTTGGAAATGGCGATGTAAATACACCTGAAAAAGCACTTCAAATGCGCGATAAATATGGTTTAGATGGCGCAATGATTGGACGTGCAAGTATTGGTAATCCTTGGTTTTTTAAACAAGTAAAACATTTTTTTGAAACAGGAACACATCTTCCAGAAATAACAATTGCCGAACGTGTAGCAATGGCAAAAAGGCATCTTGAAATGGAAATTGCATGGAAAGAAGTTGAAATTGTTGGTGTGATGGAAACAAGACGCCATTATACAAATTATTTTAAAGGAATTCCAAATTTTAAACCTTACCGACTACGTATGGTAACTTCTAATTCGGCTCAAGAAGTGTTTGATGTGTTTGATGAGGTGCTTCAAAAATTTGGGTAATGATAGTTGGTTTGACTTTTTTATAAAATGATATTGAGATGAAAAAATTTTTAGTAGGATTCGTATTTGGAGTGCTTATACTATTCAGTATAAAATATTTTTTGTTTGATAAAGATAAAACTACACTTCAACAGTCATCTGTTTTAATACAACAACAACTTAAAAATGTAGGTAAGTTAGTTGTTACAGAAGGACATTTTAGCGAAGTGTTTAATTATAAAAATTCAAAAGAAATTTTCGGTCAATATTTTACTGCAAATAAAAAAGCATTGGTTGTTGTAAATACCGATGTTACGATTGCTTATGATTTAAGTAAACTAACATATGAAGTTGATGAGTTGAATAAAACGCTGCGTATTTTATCAATTCCTAAAGAAGAAATTTCGATAAATCCAGATTTTGAATATTATGATATTCAAGCAGATTATTTAAATCCGTTTGAGGCTGCTGATTATAATAATATTAAAGAAACTGTCAAAAAATCTTTAGAAAAACGAATTGAAAATTCAAAATTAAAAAACAATGCCAAAACAAGATTGCTGAGTGAATTGTCAAAGTTTTATATACTTACCAATTCTTTGGGTTGGAAATTAGAATATAATACGGCAACAATTACTAATTTTGAAGACTTTCAAAAAATAAAAATGTAAGCAATAATTTCTATTCTAATATTTCTTTTGTAATTCGGCTACTTGCTATAAGTGATGCAATATAACCAAGAATTAGAATGGTAAAAAACACTACAATCACATTAAAAAACTGAAATTCAACAGGAAAAACCAATGATTGCGTTATTTTATAAAATCCAAATTGTTGTTGCGCAATAATGATGGTTATAGCAAGAGTTAAACCGACGGTTAATCCAAATAGCGTTAATAAAAACCCTTGCAAGACAAATATTTTTCTAATTTCTTTAACTGTTGCTCCTAAATTGTACAGTGTTTTAAGGTTCGTTTTTTTATCGAAAATCATCATGATTAAAGCACCAATTACGTTAAATAAGGCAATGATTAAAATGAGTGTAAATATTAAATAAGAAGCCAAATTTTCAGTGTTTAACATTTTATAAAATACTGCGTTCATTTGCTCTCTTGTTTGAATTTTAAAAGTATTGCCTAATGATTTTTTTAAGCGTTTTATTATATCATTTCGATCGTTTAAATCACTAACTTTAAATTCAATAGCACTAATTTCATTAGGAGAATAACTGAGCAGTTCTTGTGCTAAATCGATAGAAATAAAGGCGTATTTTTTATCCAACTCTTCACTAAGCATAAATATACCTACAGGTTGCGTGACAATAGCGTTTACATCTTTTTTGATACTTTTCACATAGCCTTTTCCTGCTTTTGGAACGTAAATTTTAAGTGGTTCTAGGTAATCATTAATTCCCATTGAAAGTTTGTTGGCAATTCCATTTCCAACAACTATATTATTTAAACCATTAAAATCAATCCAATTACCAACAACAATTGCTGTGTCAATATTATTGATTTTTAAATAATTTTCTTCTACACCTTTGATGTAGGCAAGATGCGTTTTATTTTTAAAATCAAAAAAAGCACGTTCTTCTACAACTTTAGTATAATATGCAATACCTTGTACTTCTTCAATTTTAGATTTTATTTGATTATTAAATTCAAATGTTTTGCCTTTTACAGCAGTAATTTTAAAATCTGGATCAGAGGTTTTTAAGAAGTTTAAACTAAAGGTTTTGAGACCTGCAAAACCTGAAAGGACTATAAATAGAGCCATTGTACCAATAATAACACCAAGTGTAGCAATAAAAGTAATGATGTTTATGGTATTGTTACTGCTTTTGGTAAACAAATAACGCTTTGCAATGTACAGCGAAAAATTCAAGATTTATCTTTTTTGGCGTTTGTCTAATAGTTCAGGGTTTTTTATTGGATTGTCTTTATCACCTTTTAAAGCACTTTCTATTCCTTCAATATAATCTAAAGAATCATCAGCAAAAAAGGCTAAATGTGGCATTCTTCTAAGTTGATTTTTAGTACGTTTGGCTAATTCATGACGAATAAGTGGCGTATTAGAAATGATTCCTTTTAACAATTCGTCTCTTTTTTCTGATGGAAAAACACTGATATATATTTTTGCTTCAGACAAATCAGAAGTTACACGGACTTTGGTAACAGAAATAATAATACCTTTCATTCCATCTCGTGCAGCACTTTGTAATACATCTGCTAAATCTTGTTGTAGTACACCTGCAATTTTCTTTTGTCTATTCGTTTCTTCCATATGGCAAAAATACGTTTAAATTTTGATATTAGTTACTTAATATTTACCCTTCAAAATTCTGAGTAATAATTAGTGTTGAGAAAATACTACCATTATTTATAATTTTTACTCCTGATATCATAATATTTTTTTGTGATGATGATTGAATCAACTTCTTTGAGTTTCTATTCAAAAGCATTTCTATATGAGTCTAGGATAATTGTAAAAGTGAATAGAAAGTTGCAATTTTACACTAAACAATATAAATGGTTAAATTCAATAACGGTTTAAGTTTGCGCTTAAACCGTTATTGAATTTAAAAAATATTTTATGTAGATACTACCGCATTTTTTATACTGTCTTTGTGTTGCAAGTTTCACTTCTAAAACAATGTTCTCCTATTGTTTTAGCAACTGCAATTCCAAAAATTATGTGTGCTATTAAACTATTTATCATTGTTAAAATTATTGAATTTTCCATTTTTGGCATTGGCATTATTGCTCCCATTATTCCCATCATAATTTGAGCAAATACAAAAGCAACAATTCCAAAAACTAACCCTTTTAACCAGATATTGTTGATTTTATGTTTTAAGATACACAGATAAGTATAGATGAAAGCAAAAACTATTCCTATTATAAAATGCATTATCCAACCTACAACAATTGGTATTTCTAGCATTTTTGCTAGCATATTAGGAGGCGACATTTTTGGCATTCCCATAATAGGCGTAATTTTCATAATTATGGTCATTATAACTGTACCTATAATTCCCGCTAATACTGTTCTTTTAGTTCTTGTATTCATAATTAGTTTATTTTTTACGATTTAATTCCATTGGAATATGGATTTTTACTTCATTGCCTACAACCATAGTCGCAGCCCAATTTCCTGTGCCAACTCCGTAGTCTAATCTATTTATTGTAGCATCAATAACAACACCTAAAATGATTGTTCCTTTCATCATTGGATGCTCCATTTCTCCCGTAATTTTCATTTGTAAAACGATATCTTTAGTTTTGTCTTTTATCGTTAATTTTCCGTGAATTAAATAATCTTTGTTGGTTTTTTTTTCGAATTTTATTGATTGAAAAGTCATATCTGAATAATTCTTAACATCAAAGAAGTCTTTTGATTTTAGGTGTTTGTCTCTTTTTCCGTCATTGGTATCGACACTATTAATTGAAATAGAAAAGTCAGCTTTACTTTCTTTTAAATTATTTGGGTCAAAATGAATTATTCCGTCAAAATCGGTGAATTTTCCTATAACGGAAGAGAAGAAGTGATTGATTGAAAAATTTACAGAAGTGTGCTTCTTGTCAATTTTCCACTTTCTAGCATTTTGTGCATTTACAGAAATTGTACTTAATACAGTAATAGATACTGCAATAACCATTGTTTTAATTGTTGAAACCATTGTTTTGTTTTTAATAAGTTGTGATAGTCAATATTAACTATCTATACCTTTATACCATTAGTTTCAAAAAATCACCCAAAAAAAACAATTATTTATTTTTTCTCTCATCTTCTTCCTTTACTTTTCTTATTTGTTCAACACATTTATATTTCTGATTTTGAGCATTATGTCGAGATGAATAGCCATAATCTTTCTGAATTTGGTCTATGGTTTTTTCTTTAAAAAACATATCTTGAATAAGTCGATTACAGTGATCTGTTATTTTAAGAAGATATCCTTTTAGTTTTTCTAAATATGTTTTTTCGCCCTTAATGGAATCTTCAATTGATGTAAGAAAATCAAAAGATTGAATTTTATCTACAGAAAGTTCGTAATTTTTGTTTCGAATTTTTTTAAACCATAGGTTTTTACAAATAGCATAAACATAAGTATTTATTGATGCTGTAAGTTGGAAATTGTCTTGCCGAAGTTTTTCAACAAGCACCATCATTGCATCCTGAAAAAGATCTTCGGCATCAGTTTGGTTTCCACTGTTGTTTTTTACAAAATTTGAAATTTTATTAAAATTATCTTTGTACAATTTTCCAAATGCGAAATTATTTTCAGTCTTTAAGTCATTTATTATTTTATCCATACTCGCTTTGTCGTTTGCTTATCAAATCATATACAATTTCTCTAAAATTAGAAAAACTTAATTTTAAAGATAATTCTCTTTTCTTTTATACATTCTAAAATTGTTACTTATCCATCTCTTATATGTTTATAAAGTGTTTGTGGCGTCTCAAAATTGTGATTAAATCAGAAGTTTATCTCACTTAATTCATAAATAGAAGATCTTGTTTTTTTAGTTTTATTAAACAAACTAATTTATGATAAAATAATAATAAAAACTAACTAAGGAATAAAAATCTTGTGTTTTATGGCGTATATGGCAAGTCCTATACGGTTTTTCACTTCTAATTTTTCAAATAACACATCGCGATAACCGTCAATGGTTTTAGGGCTTACAAACATTTTGTCTGCAATTTCTTTATAGGTTAATTCTGTACAAGCAAGCCTCATAAAAGTTAATTCTCTTTCTTTAAGTTCTAAGGTGCTTTGTTCTCCAGAGATAGATTTTAAAAGTAAATTTGTGACGCTTTTAGTATGGTAATAACCGTTTTTTATCACTTCAAGTAACGCTTCTTCTAAAATAGATTTTTCAACATCTTTTAATAAATATCCTTTTGCTCCAGCACGAAGCATTTTTAAAATGGTGATATCTTCATTCTCAACTGATAATGCAAGCACTTTAACGTAAGGATGGTTGTTTTTTAACCATTCTGTTGTTTCTATTCCATTCATAATTGGCATATTGATATCCATCAGAACAATTTCAGGTATGTTTTTAGGAGTAGATAACTTATCAATTAATTCTTTACCGTTTTTGCAGAGGTAAAGTACTTTAAATTTATCAAAAGAATCCACAATATTGCCAATTGCTTGAGAAAGCAAAGTATGGTCTTCTACGATAACTACAGAGTGTTTTAACATAATTTAAAAGTAATAAATAATTTTTAAAACAGTGTCTTTATTTAGTTGAGATGTCATATTAATAGTTGCTTCAATCAATTTCGCTCTGTTTTGAATGTTTTGTAATCCAATGCCTTTATTAGAAACAATGGAAGTGTCATAGCCAATTCCGTTGTCTTTTGCTACTATTTCTAATCGATCTTTTTTATAATTTAAATTCACATCAAGATGTGTTGCTTTAGAATGCTTAATGGTATTGGAAAAAAATTCTTGCAAAATTCTAAAAATTACAATTTCTATTTTAGAATCTAGTTTAATTGATTTTCCTTCTATTTTTAAAGTTGATTGTATAAAATTTAAACGATTAAAACGATCTATTTCTAATTGAATTGCCTCACAAAGTTTAATGTTTTTGACAATATCAGGATTAATTAATTTTGATAATGCTCGAACCTCTTTAAGGCCTTTAGTTATTGTGTTTTTAGCTTCTGCTATATTTTCATCAGTTGCATTTTGCAATTGTAACTTGGCTAATGTTAATAATTGACCAATATTATCATGCAGCTCCCAACTGATGTTTCTAAGGGTTTGTTCTTTAATTTCGACTTGCGTTTGGGCTATTTCTTTTTCAAATTGTTTTTTGGCATCTCTTTGTCCTTGTAATAAATTGTTTTTTCTTTTTTGAAATATTACAAATAGAAAAATCACGATAATACATAAGAGTACTAAAACACCTATTGATACTAATATTGCCGTTTCTTGTCGCTCCATATAAAACCTATTATATAACAAATGTACAGTATTGCAATTAAAATAAACTTAGCATAAAACATATTCTTAAAATCAGATGTTTTAGCATAATAATTCTCTACAATTTTAAAAGGAATACTTCCAATATGAAAAAGAAACAAACCAACACTTATCCAAAACAACAATGTTTTTTGGACGTATAGTACTTTTTCTGAATTAAGAATTTCTATAAAATAATAGGTTATAGAAATGATTAAATAAAATGAACCTACAATAAATGGAATATTTTGTCCTTCTGTCGTAAGATTATGGATAATACCATTGGTAATAACAAAAATTAAATAAGACATTATAAAAAATAATATCCATTTTTTAAATATTTTAGAATGAACGTAATACCTATAAATGACTAGTAAAACAACAAAATTTACTACTTCGTATATATTGTAAATAATTTGATTATTAAGTTCTAAGGTTTGTTTTTGTTGATATTCTATAATATAAGAACCTAAAAACTCGTTAAGTACAGTGTACCATAATAGTATTAAAAAGTATTTAAGAAATGTATGTTTGTATTTAAAGAGCATAAAAGTACCAATAATTGCACTTAACAATTCTAAATACAATAGCGAAGACCTAAAAACATTCCAAAAATTTAAATTTTCAAGCATAATTTCTTAATTCCATTCAGGAGGTACAGATCCAGCGCTATTCATTGGTGAAATTGAGTCAATAGTTGAAGGATTAGAACCACTAGATTTTTGTACCAAATTAGAATGATATGGTCTTAAAATTATAGTAGTAAGTCCGTTTTGTTTCTCAGCAACATGTACATCATTAGGATAAGATGCCAATGCGAAAGAAATACCTGTTGGCGCAATTAAACCTTGTTTTTTTGCTTCTGACTTCACATAAGCAATATACCCTTCCAACTCTTCTAAAGTGTAGAAGAACTCTAAAGCATCAGGCTTACCTATTTCTTGATTCATTTTTTGATATTTACCAGTTTTATACTGATTAATATGTTGTGCTGCAACCTCTTTTGTGATTAATTTTTTTTGATAACTTTTCATAGTATTTAATTTTTATGGTTAATAATGAACAAGATACAAATTTTTGATATACACTTAAAAATATATGATAAATAAAATTAAACAATAAAATCAAACAACTAAAAATCAAATAGTTATGTTTTAACAATAAAAAAAAAGGGTGAAAACACCCTTTTTTAAAGGATGTTTTTCTTGATAGATTTCAATGGTTTACCTACTGTTTATATTCTATTATTCTTTCAACTTTGCATAAACTTTGGGTTAGATTTAAAATTACTATAAAAAGTATCAAAGGGAAAATTGCTTGATAACACCTTATCTATATTAGATAAGGTGTTTTTTATGGAATAAATTATATCTTTACAACATGAATAAAATTGAACATATTGGTATTGCAGTGAAAGATTTAGAAATGTCAAATAAACTGTATGCATCTCTATTTGGAACAAAACATTACAAAATTGAAGAAGTAAAAAGTGAAGGTGTAAAAACTTCTTTTTTTAAAGTTGGTTCAAATAAAATAGAACTTTTAGAAGCAACAAATCAAGATAGTCCTATCGCTAAGTTTATTGCTAAAAAAGGAGAAGGAGTACATCATATCGCTTTTGCTGTTACCGATATATTATCAGAAATTAAAAGATTAAAATCAGAAGGTTTTATTGTGTTAAATGACATTCCTAAAATAGGAGCAGATAATAAATTGGTTGCTTTTTTACATCCCAAATCAACCAACGGAGTTTTAATAGAATTGTGCCAAGAGATAGAAAAATAGTTGGAGTTTAATTTTGGTTAGTAATATTTGTATCTTGCACCAAAATTCTAAAAATATAGATGTCAAAATCATTTGAAAAATATCAAAAAAGACGTTTAAGGTCTTCTTACATTTCAGTTGTAGTAAGCATTGCCTTAGTGTTGTTTTTATTAGGATTACTTGGGTTGTTGGTATTGAAAACTAAAACGATTTCAGATCATTTTAAAGAACAAGTTGCAATAACAGTATTTTTAAATGACACAGCAAAAGAGAGTGGTATAAAAACATTACAAACAGAAATTAAAAAGCAAGAATATGCAAAATCAGTTGTCTTTGTTTCAAAAGAAGATGCAGCTAAAGAATATAGTAAAGATATAGGTGAAGATTTTATTCAATATTTGGGTGAAAATCCGTTAAAAAATGCAATCAATATCTATATAAAATCTGACTTTGTAACGCCTGATAAAATGGCAGAAATAGAATTTAAATTGGCAAAAAATAAATCAGTTTTTGAGGTTTCGTATGACAAACCATTAATTGACCTTCTAACTAAGAATATAAAAAGAATTGGCTTTTGGATATTAATTTTCAGCGGTTTGTTTATGCTTATTGCAGTTGTACTAATTAACAGTGCAATTCGATTGTCTGTTTATTCTAAAAGATTTACGATAAAAACCATGCAAATGGTAGGCGCAACAAAAGGATTTATAAGAAAACCTTTTCTTTGGAAAGGAATTCAACTTGGTATTACAGGAGCAATTGTCGCTGTTTTTGGAATTGTATCGGTAATTTATTATTTACACAAATACATTCCTGAAATTAATATTTTAAGCGATAAAACACTGTTAGGGATATTGTTTGCAGCAATATTGTTAATTGGTATTTTTATTACACTTATAAGTACTTTTTTCGCAACAAGACGCTTTTTAAATTTAAGAACAGAAGAATTATATTATTAATACGATGACAAAAAATAAAGACAATAAAAAGTCAAATCAAACCTTTCTTTTTGAAAAGAAAAATTATACAATAATGCTTGTTGGCTTAGTAGTTATAGCATTTGGGTTTATATTGATGGCAGGAGGCGGAAGCGATGATCCAAAAATATTTAACGAAGCAATTTATAATTTTAGAAGAATTCGTTTAGCACCAACTTTAGTTTTAGTTGGTTTGGCAATAGAAGCCTATGCAATCTTTGCAAAGCCTACTGATAAATGAATTATATAGAAGCCATTATTTTAGCAATAATTGAAGGGATTACAGAATATTTACCAGTTTCTTCAACAGGTCATATGATTATTGCTTCATCATTTATGAAAATAGCAAGTGATGATTTTACTAAATTATTTACCATTGTAATTCAATTAGGAGCCATTCTTTCTGTACTTGTTTTGTATTGGAAACGCTTTTTTCAAAGTTTTGATTTTTATTTAAAATTATTAGTCGCATTTATACCTGCAGTTGTGTTGGGATTGTTGTTAAACGATGTAATAGATAGTTTGCTAGAAAGTCCAGTAACTGTTGCAATATCATTAATTATTGGAGGAATTATACTTTTAAAAGTAGATGAATGGTTTCAATCAAATGAAATAGAAGATAAAAACAATCCAACAGCGCACACTAATATAAGTTACAGTACAGCATTAAAAATCGGTTTCTTTCAATGTTTAGCAATGATTCCTGGAACTTCGCGAAGTGGCGCAAGTATTGTTGGTGGAATGACTCAAAAAATAAACCGAAAAACGGCCGCAGAATTCTCTTTTTTCTTAGCAGTACCAACTATGTTTGGAGCAACAGCCAAAAAACTATATGACTATTACAACGCAGGATTTGAATTAAATTCAGACCAAATAAATTATCTTATTATCGGTAATATTATTGCCTTTGTAGTAGCCTTAATTGCTATAAAATCATTTATAGATTACTTGAGCAAAAAAGGATTTAAAATCTTTGGATATTACCGTATAATTCTTGGAATAGTTTTACTTATTATTCATTTTTTTATCTTTAGATTATCAGTATAATGTTGACTTTAGAGGATTATTTAAACGGACAAGTTTTACAAATTGACAAACCATTAAATTGGACGTCATTTCAGGTAGTTAACAAACTTCGTTGGGAAATTAGACAAAAATTTAATATCAAAAAAATAAAAGTCGGTCATGCAGGAACCTTAGATCCTTTGGCAACTGGTTTGTTGATATTGTGTACAGGAAAATTCACCAAAAAAATTGACACATACCAAGCGCAAGAAAAAGAATATACTGGAACGATTACCGTTGGCGGAACAACGCCAAGTTATGATCTTGAAACCGAAATTAACCAAACTTTTCCAATCAATCATCTTTCAGATGAGATGATTCATAAAACCACACAACAATTTATTGGCGAAATAGATCAAAAACCACCTATTTTTTCTGCCATAAAAAAGGATGGAAAAAAATTATATGAAATTGCTCGTGCTGGAGAAACTGTAGAAATAAAAACGCGTAAAATAACCATTTCTACCTTTGAAATCACTAAAATTGACTTGCCAAATATTGAATTTAGAGTAGTTTGTAGTAAAGGAACATATATCCGTTCTTTGGCATTTGATTTTGGAGAAGCGTTAAATTCAGGTGCTCACTTATCAGCACTTAGAAGAACCAAAATTGGAGAGTTCGCTGTTGATAATGCTATGAGTGTTGAAAAATTTATTGAGAGTTTATAATGGCATAATTTTTGTTAAATTAGATGAAAACTAATTTACATGAAAGAAAAAATATTTTTGGTGTTTTTTACGATTTCAATAGTTGTCTTTTCTCAGGAAAAAAAAGAAAAGAGATTTTATACAGCATCAATACACTCTACATTTGCACTTAACCCAAATTACACTTTATTTGATAAAGATGATGGTGAGAATTTATTAGATTTTTCAGCAATATTAATTAGAAATGGATTAGGATATAGATTTACAAAAAAATGGACAGGAAGTGTCAATTTTGGTATTGATTTCCATACAAGGTTAGGGCTACAGAATTTGCCTGCATATTTTAATGTTCAGTATAATATTTTTGAAGATGAAGATGAAAACTTATTTTTTGTAAACTCCAGTGTTGGTAAATTATGGAAACCGTCATCAAATTTTGATAAAGGAGATTATTATTCATTGGGTTTAGGTTGGCAAATAGGAGGAGAAAAAAATGTAAATACGTTACTTAAATTAGATTTTCATCGTAAAAAAATACTTGGATTGAATAACGGAAATTTAGATAGTGTTTCCTTTGGATTAGGAATCACACTATTTTAAAAATCGACTATGCCAACTTCCAGTCCGTAGCACTTTATTTTAACCTATAATAAAGTTTCATGCCAAACGAAAAGTTTGCACCAAAACGAGTCCCTTCAGTGTTTTTGTAATAATATATTCCAAGCATATCACCTCCTTCTGGCCCTAAATAAGCCGTGTTTGGATTTTCAACATTAGAAAATGTGTTTTTTCTAAATCTTAATCCCAATCCAGTATAAACATTAAAACCTACACGTTTTTTTGAATATATAATAAAACCATATTTTAAGTTAAAACCATATTTTTTTCTAAAGTAATTTGCCTTGTCATAGGAAAAAGCGCCATTGTTTTCAGTATAGAAGTAATCATCATAAAACACGTCTTTATGATTAATAAAAAATAATTCTAAAGAAAAATAATTCTTCGTTTTTCGGTCAGGTTTCAATATATAGTACAATTCTGGTCTAATTTCCCATAATTGATAATTTTCGCCTATTTTCGTTCTTAATCCTGTTAATGAAATGTTTCTATTGCCATATCCAGCATCAAGCCCTATTTTCCATTTTTCATTGATAGGTTTAATATAGCCAACTCTCCAGCGTGGATTAAGGTTATTAATAGGAGAAAATAAATTGAATGTTATATAAGAATTTTCAGATGATTTATTATCGATGTTTGATTGCGCATTTCCATTAATAAAACTAAATAATGAAAATACAATAGAGCGTATAAAAGTTTTTAGCATTTGTTGTTGGTTCATAAGTTAGATAAATTTAAATCCATAATAATACAGCGCCAATAAGCACTTTGAATTCATCTTTTTTTAAATTTTTATAAAGTTCAATTGTTCCAATTTCTTTACTATTTGTCTTGCTCGATTTGACTAATTTGGCAAGAGTTTCAGTATTGTTTTTTAATACGATTTCTGAATGTGCCAAATTTTTAGGAATTAATATTCCTAATATTTCATCACCTACTTTTACAGTGTATTTACAAATGAGTTCTCTCTTTTTAAATTTTAAACTCCCTAGTTCTTCATTATTTTCTGTGATTTCGACACCTTTTCTAACTCTATTAATCTGAGTTTGCTTGTCAAATTCCGGAGCGTTTAATATTAAATGATTAACCCTTGAATCTATTGGGTCAATATCTAAATCTGCAGACATTATAACAGATATTATAGCCAATAAACATCCTAATTTTTTATTTTTCTTTCTCTTTTTTTTAAAATGTGATAATTCAAATTCTGTTGTATTGGTATTTAAATTAATCACTAAATAACCTGAATCAGATTGAACAATATTGAAGTTGTTTCTTTGAATTGAACTCATTTGTTAATTTTTTTTGAAAATTTAAACGCATTTATAGTAAAGGATAACTAAACGAATGTAATTGATTTTAAACAGAAAAACAAAATATAACTAACTTTGTTGTAGAATAGTAAGTTACTGTGTAATATATACTTATTGTGTAGTTTATAAAACTTACAAAAACCGGCTATGCCAACTTTCAGTAATTGGTATTTCCCAATCGTTTTCTAATTCTTGTTTGGTATTAATTAAGTTGTTAAAAACAATGGTTTTGGCAGAAACAGCTTTCTTTTTAAGTAGTTTTTGAAACTCTTTTAACTCTTTATATTGCACATAATCACCTTGTTTAAAACAAACATTCAATTTATCAAGAAGTTCAACATTATATTCGGTTTGCAATCCTAAAATAAACCCAACAGAAGCATCAATTGCATCAATTGAAATAGATTGTAAAGTTTGATCAACACCAATAATAATAAAACGATTGTATTTTATTTGATACGAAGCAGTTATGTCATTTTCGTTGTCGCTCCAAGACTCTAAAAAACGGTTAATCTGTTGTTTGATTTTTTCAATTTCATTAGGATAAAATTTACGGCTCGATTGATAAATCCATATTTTTGAATTATCAGGAAGTTTTTCAAAATTCACATTCATATCCAACAAAAATAGACAAACTTATTGTTAAAAAGTGCTAAAGTGATGTTTTAGCCTAAAAAAAATCTGTATTTTTACAAACTTCAAAATATAAGATGATTAAACAGACGTTATATACATTATTTCTATTAGCACTCATGATTTCATGTAAACCTTCAAAAAAGGATACAGAAATAGCCGATATACTTGCAAGTGAAGATCAACAAGAAGTCAAGATAAGTGGTGTTGGAGTTACATTATCTCCTTTAGCAAAGCGCAAAACTGCAAATTGGTTAGCATACCAACTATTACAATCAAAAATGGATGGTTATTTTAAAACAACCAAAAGCCAAGCCCTAGAAAACGCTATGGATTTGGCAAATCAGATAAAACACGTTTCTGATACGATAGCAATCAAAAAATTAGATCGTCCTGATGTAAAAACACGTTTTAATGTTTTACGAAATTTTGCATTACGATTAGATGATATGCTTACCATTCCATCAATAACCGATGAAGAGGTAATGCGTGAAGTAACCAATATTTTAGAGGCATATTCATCATTAAATGATAAAATAAATACGATTTACGCCATTGAAGAGTATGAAAATCAATTAGAAATTACTTCGCCAAGTGCACTATCTTTAAAGGTTAATAAAGTAGCAATTTCTGATAAAAAACCACCGCCAATTAAGAAAATGAGGCGAACAGATAAATTAAAAAAATCGAAACATCTTAAAAAACGTATTCCGTTAAAAAGAATAGACCTTAAAAAAAATTGATTTTTTTGCTAAAATTGAATTGATTATTAAAACCATTATAAATTGATAGATATGTAACTATCTATAAAAAGAAAATAACACATAATTTATGAAAACAAATTATACCAAAGTAGGATTATTTGCAATGATGATTGCTGCTACAATGACATTAAACTCGTGTAAAAAAGAAGAAAAAGTATCAAAAATACCTGGAATTGATGTAGCCAAAATGGATACAAGTATAAAGCCTGGAGAAGACTTTTTTAAATACGTAAACGGTAAATGGCTTGAAACGACTGAAATTCCATCAGATAGAACCAGTTGGGGAAGTTTTAACGAATTGCGTGAAAAAACAGATGCTGATGCGCTTGAAGTATTAAAAGAAGCCATTGCTAATGGAGAAGCAACATTAAAAGATGCTAAATCTGTTCAGAAAATAACAGATCAACAAAAAGCAGTAAATCTTTTTGAGTCAATTATGGATACTGTTGCTAGAAATAAACAAGGTATTGAGCCTTTAAAACCCTATTTAGCCAAAATCGATCAAATTAAAAATAGTGAAGATTTACAAAAATATTTAATAGAAATGGAACCTTATGGAGGCGCAGGATTTTTTGGTGTTGGCGTAGGTTCGCATCCTAAAAACAGTAATTTGAACACTGCATATTTGGGAGGAGGAACTTTGGGTATGTCAAGAGATTATTACGTAGATCAAGATGATGATACCAAAACAAAAAGAGAAAAATACCAAACGCATGTTGCGCGTATGTTGTCATATATTGGAGAATCAGAAGAAGTTGCAAAAGCGAATGCAACTAATATTTTAGCCTTTGAAACACGAATGGCAAAGCCAAGAATGACAAAAGAAGACAGACGCGATGCTCGTAAGCGTTATAACCCAAAATCGATTTCTGATTTAAATAAAATGACCACTTCTATAGATTGGAAAACATATTTGGATGGCGTTGGAATGAAAACGGATACAATAATTGTTACAGATCCAGGATATTTTGTTGCCTTAGATAAAATTTTAAAAGAAAACAATATTGAAGATTGGAAAAACTATTTGCGTTGGTCATTAATAGACACAAAAGCAGGATTGTTAACTACTGAAATAGAAAAGGCAAATTGGGAATTTTATGGCAAAATATTAAGAGGAGCAAAGGCAATGCGACCACGAGAAGAAAGAGCCTTAGCAACAGTAAATGGAACGATAGGTGAAGCGTTAGGGAAATTATATGTTGATAAAAAATTTCCGCCAGAAGCTAAAGAAAAAGCACGAAAAATGATTGCAAATGTAATGAAAGCATTTGAAAACAGGATTAACAACGTTGCTTGGATGACTCCTGAAACAAAAGAAAAGGCAAAAGAAAAATTGCACAAAATGAACGTAAAAATTGCCTATCCTGATAAATGGAAAGACTATTCAGACTTAGAAAGTCAAAGTGTAAAAAATGGCGGTTCATATTTTCAAAACTCGATTAATATTGCCAAATGGAATTATAAAGAGGATATATCAAAATTAGGAAAGCAAGTTGATAAAAGCGAATGGCTAATGGCTCCACAAGTAGTAAACGCCTATTTTATGCCTCCATACAACGAAATCGTATTTCCAGCAGCAATTTTACAACCACCTTTTTACAACTATCAAGCAGATGATGCTGTAAATTATGGTGGAATAGGAGCGGTAATAGGACACGAAATATCTCACTGTTTTGATGATTCAGGTGCACGTTATGATGCAGATGGAAATCTTAATAATTGGTGGACAGATAAAGATTTAGAAGCGTTTACTAAATTAGGAAAAAAATTAGAAGATCAATTCAGTGCAGTAGAAGCGCTACCTAATACGATGCTAAACGGAAAATTCACTTTAGGAGAAAACATAGGAGATTTAGGAGGTGTAAACGTTGCTTATGATGGTTTGCAGTTGGCAATGAAAGATAGCGGAAGACCTAATGATATTGATGGTTTTACAGCAGAACAACGCTTTTTTATGTCTTGGGGAACTATCTGGAGAACAAAATATAGAGATGATGCTTTGAGAAACCAAATCAAAACAAATCCACACGCTCCAGGAATGTATAGAGCAGTAATGCCTCTTCAAAATGTTGATGCATTTTACACTGCTTTTGATATTAAAGAAGGAGCTAAAATGTATTTAAAACCAGAAGATAGAGTAAAAATTTGGTAGAATAGGCTTAAAATTTTTAAAATGTCATTCTGAATAAAGTGGAGAATCGTATATGATTTTTGCATTTTATTTTGAATGACATTTTTTAGTCAATCAACTCATTTATTTTAGCATATACTAAATTAGATTCCCAACCTCTATACAATAAATAATCAGCGAGTTTTTTTCTTTTTTTCTGTTTATTTGTTTCTTTGATTGCTTCAAACCGTTTAAGGGCAAGTTTATTAAAAGTATCAATATATTCTATTTCATCAATTTCTTTTAGTGCAGTATTGATATTATATGCTGAAATATCTTTTAATTTTAATTCACGAATTATTCGTGATTTTCCCCATTTTTTTATTCTGAATTTACCTCTTGCAAAACTTTTAGCAAAACGTTCTTCATCTAAAAAATTATGTTCAATTAAATGTACAATGATTATATCATGAGTTTGTGGAATCATTTTATAATCATAGAGTTTTGAAACAATTTCTTTATGACATCTATCTTGATATACACAGTATCGTTCTAAAGCGCGTTTTGCTTGCTCAACAGTATATGATTTTTGAGGTTTCATTGTTTTGTAATAGGATTGCAATTTTTATTTTTTGCTGTTCAAATCGAATAAAAAATAGCCGTATTTATTAAATTGTTCTTCCTAATTTAAGTTTAATTCTATTGGTAAAATAAAACATAACTGGAACGATTACTAACGTTAAAAAAGTAGCAAAAGTTAATCCGAAAATAATCGCCCAACTCATTGGTCCCCAAAACGCAACATTTTCACCTCCTATATAAAAATGAGGGTTAAATTCTGTAAATAAAGTTATAAAGTTGAAATTGATTCCAAGCGCAAGTGGCAAAAGTCCTAATACAGTTGTAATTGCTGTTAATAAAACAGGTCTTAAACGTGTTTTTCCACCTTCAACAATACTTTCCAACACTTGTTTTGTTGTTAATTTATCATCCGTATTAAGGTTTAGTTCTTTTCGTTTACGTTGCATGATTAAATTGGTATAATCAATCAAAACAATGGCGTTATTTACTACAATTCCTGCTAATGATATAATTCCAATCATAGTCATTAGAATTACAAATTCCATATTAAAAATTAATAAACCTAATAGTACGCCAATCAAACTTAATAACACAGATATTGATATAATAATAGGTGTAGAGGCTGAATTAAACTGCGCAACCATAATTAAAAAGATAAGCAAGACTGCAATTAGTAATGCTTTGCTTAAAAATGCCATTTGTTCGGCTTGTTTTTCTTGTTCTCCTGTTATGTTGATAGTAACTCCTTTAGGTGTTTCAAATTTGGTTAATGCATTTCTAATTTGGTCGTTTACTTCGGTAGCATTATAATCAGTTAATACATTAGAAAAGACACTAACTACTCTGTCTAAATCTATATGTTTTACAGCACTAAATGTTGTTGTTTGTGTAGCAGTTGTTATTGCTGCAATTGGCACTTGTTTTATTTGCCCTGTACTTTGACTTCTAAATGTTATTTTTTGATTTAATAAGGCATCTTTATTATATCGATATTTATCCATCAATCGCATGTTTATAGGATAATCATCATCATCACTTTTAAAAGTTGATATTTCTTTTCCATACAGAGAAGTTCGAATTGCACTTCCTATTTGTCCTGTTGAAACACCTAACCTTCTCGCTTTTTGACGGTCAACAATAATAGGCATTTCTGGTTTTCCTTGTTCAATATCTAATTTAAGTTCTTCAATTCCAGCAATACTTGATGCATTTATAAAATGCTTGAGTTTATTGGCTGTTTGAAGTAATTGATTATAATCATCTCCTGAAACTTCTATATTTATTGGTGCTCCAGTTGGTGGTCCATCTTGAGGTCTATCTACTACAATAGAAACTCCAGGATAACCTTTAAGTAAGTTTCGAATATCTTTTAATACTAGCGCTGTTTCAATTCCGTTTCTGTCTTGAAATTTTACAAAATCAACAGTAATACGCGCTTTATTTGGTGTTTTTCCGCCTTGCTGTCCTCTTCCAGGATCAGCAGTTCCTTCACCAACTTGCCCTATTATTGAAGTGATTAAAAAGTTTTCTCCATTTTCATCTTCATATTTTTTTAAGTAGTTTTCAATCTTGTTTTCAATTTGTTTTGATATTTCATTGGTTTGAATAATATCTGTTCCAATAGGATATTCTACAAAAACGAAAACTTGTTTTGGTTGTGTATTAGGAAAAAACAGTGTTTTTGGTGGAAATAAACCCATTAAAAAGATTGAGAATGCTAAGAGTGTAAAAGTTCCAAAAAAGAAAAAATAGGGTTTCCATCCTGTAAGTGCAAATTTTAAAAAGCGTCCATAATTGTTTTCTAGTTTGTTTAAAACAGAGTTATTGTCCTCTTTTTTTGGTACAACTTTCATATATAATGAAATCAACATTGGATTGATTATTAATGCAACAAATAAAGATGAACTTAATACAATTATAAGCGTTATAGGTAAGTATTTCATAAACTCACCCATAATTCCATCCCAAAGAATTAAAGGGAAAAATGCCGCTAAAGTAGTTGCTGTTGAAGCAATAATTGGCATTGCAACTTCACCGACACCTTCTTTTGTTGCTTGTATTCGTGACATTCCTTCATCCATTAATCTATAGACGTTTTCAACCACTACAATACCATTGTCAACAAGCATTCCTAAGGCTATTACTAATGAAAATAACACCATAGTATTTAGCGTAACTCCCATAAAACTCAAAATGGTAAATGACAGTAACATTGATAACGGAATAGCAATACCAACAAATAATGCGTTTCTAAATCCTAAGAAAAAATAAAGTACCAAAACTACTAATATAACTCCTAAAATGATACTGTTTTCTAGGTCAGATACCATACTTTTAGTATCATTAGATTGGTCGTTTGTTTTTGAGATGATTAAGTTTTTTGGAAATATAGTTGCTTTGGCATTTGCAATAATATCATCAATTTTTTTAGATGCTTTTAATAAATTTTCTCCGCCACGTTTTTTAACATCAAGCATTACAACAGCATGTGAAAATTCTCGTGCGTAACTTTCTTTTTCTTGCTCTTTAAATTGAACTTCTGCAAAATCACGAAGATAAACGATAGCACCTTTTTCGCGTTTTACTATAAGGTCTTTTATTTCTTTTACTGTTTTAAATTCACCAATAACTCGTACATTTCTTCTGATTCCATTTTGAAGAATATCACCTCCAGAAATGGTCATATTTTCAAAAGCAATAGCGTTTTCAACATCAGTAAAACTAATTTGTGAAGCTTGCATTTTGTATAAATCAATGCTTACTTCAACTTCTTTATCTTGTACACCACGAATATCAACACTTGAAATTTCAGCTACATCTTCAATTTTATCTTCAAGATATTCAGCATATTTTTTTAATTGATTCATTGAAAAATCTCCTGAAATATTGATGTTCATTATTGGCATCATTTCAGAAAAATCCAACTCTTTAACATTAGGGTCTGAAGGTAAATCTTTTGGAAAATTACTGTCAGACATCGCTGCATCAACCTTATCTTTTACTTTTCGTAGGGCTTCTGTTGGTGTAATGTCAAAATTAAATTTAACTTGGATTGTTGAAAATCCTTGAACAGAATTAGAGATTATTTCATCTACTCCTGTAATTGAATTGATTTCTTTTTCTAAGGGTTTGGTAATTAATTTTTCAACATCTAAAGCCGAATTTCCTGGATAAATAGTTGAAATAAAAATTTGTGGAATTACTATTTCAGGAAAATTTTCTCGTGGCATTCCTTTATATGATAAAACGCCTGATAAAAATATAATAAAGGTAATTACAAAAACGGTTGTTTTGTTAGTAATTGCCCAACTTGATAGTTTAAATTCTTTTTGATTACTCATTATCCTGTTTTTTTATTGTTTTGCCAATACTACTTCATCATCTATTTGTACAGAATGAGCACCTTTATCTATTATTAAATCTTTTGGATTTAAACCTTCAGAAATATAAGATTGGTTGTTGTATTCTTTTCCAATTGTAATATGTTTTTTAATCACTTTGTAATTAGCGTCTTCTTTTAGAAGTGTATAAACAAAAGAATTGTTTTGTTGGTCTTTTTGAATGATATAAGAAGGAATTATAATTCCAGTTGCTTCAAAATCTTTTATTCTAATATCAGCAAGTAGATTAGGTTTGATAGTGTTATTTTTATTGTAAATGTCAACACGTGCTTTAAAACTTCTATTGCTTGGGTTTATAAAATTACCAACTTGCGTAATTTTAGTTGTAATTTCTTTGTCTAATGATGGGAAATTAACAACAACATCTGTTCCTTTTTTTATGTCTTTTAAGTAGGTTTCTGTAATTTCACTTTCTATATATACTTTAGAAAGATTTACGACTCTTAAAAACGGGAATTGCGGTGAACTTATAGCACCAACTTTTGCAAATATTTCATCAATTGTACCACTAAAAGGAGCGATAATTTTCATTTTTTTAGCTTGAGCGTATAAAGTATTTAAATTGTTCTCTAAACTTTCCTTTTGAGCCTTTGCTTGTAAGTACTGCATTTCACTTCCTATCTTCTGATTCCATAAGCGTTCTTGTCTTTCAAAAGATGTTTTAGCTAAGTTTAACTGTGTTTTTAGTTGCGCAATAGTATTATTTACTACAGAGGCATCCAACTGCGCTAATACTTGTCCTTTTCTTACCTTTTGCCCTTCTTTTACATATATATTGGTAGTTGTACCTCCTAACTCTGGATGAATTTCAACACTTTTGTCAGCTTTTACAGTTCCTTGCACTTCAATATAATGTTGAAAAACACCATTTTTTGGAGAAATTGAAGTTACAACGTTTAATTTCTTAACTGTATCTAGTTTTGAAATTGCAATTTCTATTGTTTTTAGTTTTTTGTTTAAACTATCTATTTTAGTTTTGATACTCGTTTTTTGAATGTTTAATTCTTGTAAATCTTTCGCTATTTCTTTTTTATTGCAAGAGAATATAAGTAATGAGATTAACAAAATTGTTAGTGTATTTTTCATTTTAAGGCAGTTTAGTTTGATGTGGTGTTTAAAACAGTTTCTAATTCAACTTTTTTAGTTAGTACGTTTAGCATTGCTTGAAGGTACTGCTGTTGCGCTGAATAAAGTTGTAATTGCGCTTGGCGAAGTTCAAAACTTGATGAAATTCCTTCAAAAAATTTAATTTGATTTTTCTTCTCTATTCTTTCTGCTAAGTTCAAATTTTCTTTTTTATTTTGATAGTCTTCAATGGCAAACTGATAATTACTTTTAGCAGAAGCTATTTGAAGTTTTAATTGTTGTTCGGTTTCGGTTAGGTTGTCTATTTCTTTTTCAAGATTTATTTTAGCGCGTTGTGTTGCTGCACTTCTCAATCCTGAACTAAATATTGGTATATTCATACTTACGCCAAACAATGAAGAGCCAAACCATTTTTGGTCTTTTTGTGTAAAGGAAAAAGTTTCAGAATTACCATTGTATGCGCCATTTATAAAAGCATTTAATCTTGGCAAGGCTTTACTTTTCTCTAATTTTAATAATAATTCTTTGGCATGTTTGCTGTTTGCTGCTATTTTATAATCAATTGTATTTTCTACGTTTTGTTTACTGTCTAGCAGTGTTAAAACAGTGTTTTTTGTAGTTAAACCTTCTAAATTATCAGTTAGTTTAGTAGTTGTTTCTACATCTAAACCAAGCGTTAAGTTTAGCATTTTATAGGCTATTGATTTTAATCGGTTTATGTTTTTTAAATTATTTTCTAAATTTGATAATGTTATTTGCAATTGCTCTACACTTTCCTCTTCTGTAAGACCATTTTTAAAAATTTGAGTAGTTTCAAATATGTTTTTTTTCAAAATTCCAATATTTCTTTTCACAATTTTTATGTTTTCTTCTATTAATAATACATTGCCATATGCATTAACAACCGTTTTTCTAATTTCTAAATCTGTTTTTTCTTTCGCGTTTTTTGATATTTCAAGGTACACTTTGGCTGATTGCAAACCAACCAAATAGGATCCATCAAAAAGTAATTGACTAATTGTTGCATTAGCGCTCATCGTTTGTTTTGTGCCAAAAGAAACTTCTGCAAATTGCCCTTGCATACCACCAAAAAATTCTGCAGGAATCAGTGATATCTGTTGTTTTATCCAGTTTTTATAATCAATAGATGCATTTATTTGAGGTAAACCCATTGTTGTAGTTTCCCATTTTCGTTTTTTTGCAGCGTCAATATCTCTAATAGCATTTTTAACAGTTCTATTGTTTTCTAAAGCAAAGTTTATTGCTTGGTCTAAACTGAACAAATTATTGTTTTGAGCGTTCAGTACAATGGTGCTAAATAGCGTGAGTATAATAAATTTAATTTTCATTTTTAGATACTAATTTTTTCATGATTTGTAATCCTTTTGTAG
>CAMZLV010000006.1 GCA_947311835.1 uncultured Lutibacter sp.
AGGTTTCTTTTTTTGTGAAAATTTTAATACTCTTTAACCTTTTGTTGTGTTTTTACAGTGCTATTTAATTATAGGTTTGCGTTATAATTAACTTTAAATCATTCTATTATGAAACAAATTAAACTATCAATCATTGCATTAGTAACCTTATTTACAACATCGTTATTCGCTCAACAAACAGAAGATAATCCTAAAAAAACAAATGAACCAAAGCATGAAATTGGAATTGATTTTTTGGAATTAATTCAAAACAATAAAGTAGATATGTCATATAACTATATATTCAACCGATCAAATAGTATTGGAGCGACAATGCAAGTAACACCAAATTATACTGATAGATGGAAGAACTTAAACTATGCTGAATCTGTAGGAGTAGATTTGAATTACCGTCATTATTTTTCAAAAAAATATGCCCAAGGATTTTATATTGAAAGTTTTATTAAATATAGTTTTGGGCAGACTCACCAATCAATTATTAATTCTCCTTTTAGTTTACAAAAGGATTATCATCAAGTAGCTATTGGAATAGGAATTGGCTATAAATATGTATCAGAAAAAAACTACTTTATTGATGTTAACGCTCGATTTAGTAAAACAATTTATAAAAAAGGAGATTCGAAATTTTTAGTTCCTAATGATAATTTACCTTTTAGTATTACTTTAGGTAAAAGGTTTTAAAAAAAGAAAATAATGTCATTTTGAGCGAAGTAGAAAAATCTCAATTAACTATTAATAAGTTGGTGTAATTTTTAAAGATTCTTCATTTCATTCAGAATGACACTTTTCAGACAGCCTTTTTCAATTTGTTAAATTGACTAATATTACATCTTCATCAACCAAGATTTCATAGAAACTTCTTTAGAAATAATTTCTTTTAATTCTGAAATTTTTACACGTTGCTGCTCCATAGTATCTCTATGACGTATCGTAACTGAATTGTCATCTAAAGTATCATGATCTACTGTAATACAAAAAGGTGTTCCATTGGCATCTTGTCTTCTGTAGCGTCTTCCTACGGCATCTTTTTCATCATAAGTAACCTCAAAATCCCATTTTAAATCATCCATAATTTTACGTGCTACTTCAGGTAAACCATCTTTTTTGACCAAAGGTAAAATAGCGGCTTTTATAGGTGCTAAAACTGCTGGTAATTTTAAAACGGTACGTGTTGATCCGTTTTCTAATTCTTCTTCTTGTAAGGCGTTAGAAAACACGGCTAAAAACATTCTATCAAGTCCAATAGATGTTTCTAATACATACGGAACATATGATTTGTTATCTTCATGGTCAAAAAATTGTAATTTTTTTCCAGAATGTTCTTCGTGTGCTTTTAAGTCAAAATCGGTACGTGAGTGTATTCCTTCTAATTCTTTAAATCCAAAGGGAAAACGAAACTCAATATCGGTTGCTGCATCAGCATAATGCGCTAATTTTTCGTGATCGTGAAAACGATAATTATCTTGTCCCATTCCTAAAGACAAATGCCATTTCATACGTGTTTCTTTCCAATGCTTAAACCAATCTAACTGCGTTCCTGGTTTTATAAAAAATTGCATTTCCATTTGTTCAAATTCACGCATACGGAAAATAAATTGACGCGCAACTATTTCATTTCTAAAGGCTTTACCTGTTTGAGCAATTCCAAAAGGA
Organism: uncultured Lutibacter sp.; assembly: GCA_947311835.1. Lineage (GTDB taxonomy): Bacteria > Bacteroidota > Bacteroidia > Flavobacteriales > Flavobacteriaceae > Urechidicola. Next base: position 1,654 of record CAMZLV010000006.1, read on the forward strand.
ATTTTCATTCTACCTGTTTTTTGTACGTTTAGAAAATTTACAAAAATACCTTGTGCAGTTTCAGGACGTAAATATAAATCCATTGTATTTTCAGCAGACGCTCCTAATTTAGTACCAAACATTAGGTTAAATTGCTTCACATCTGTCCAGTTTTTTGATCCAGATAACGGACAAGCAATTTCCAATTCTTCAATCAATGCTTTTACATCGGCTAAATCTTCTTTTTCTAATGATTGTCCTAATCGTTTTAAAATTGCATCACCTTTTTCTTTATATCCTAAAACTCTTTGATTGGTTGCTAAAAATTCATCCTTATTAAAGGCATCGCCAAATCTTTTGGCTGCTTTTTTAACTTCTTTTTCTATTTTGTTATCTAATTTTGCAACGTAATCTTCAACCAAAACATCGGCTCTATAACGCTTTTTAGAGTCTTTATTATCTATCAAAGGATCGCTAAACGCATCAACATGTCCTGATGCTTTCCAAGTGGTTGGATGCATAAAAATGGCGCTATCTAATCCAACAATATTTTCGTTGAGTTGTACCATTGCTTTCCACCAATATTCGCGAATATTTTTTTTGAGTGCTACTCCATTTTGTGCATAATCATATACTGCACTTAATCCGTCATAAATTTCACTACTTTGAAATACGTATCCGTATTCTTTAGCATGCGAAATTACACGCTTAAATTTATCTTCTTGTTTTGCCATGCTACAAAAATAATAAAGGTTTTAACAATACTACTATCAATAAATAAAAAAATTGAGGCTGTCTAAAAAGTATTTACTTTGTCATTTTGAGCGCAGTCGAAAAATCTCAATTTATTGATAATAAACTAATTATCACATTTGAAGATTCTTCATTTTATTCAGAATGACACTTTTTAGATAGCCTTAATTTTTAAAACCTTTTGTGTTTTGTTTGTTATTTTAATATAAAGTTAGATAGACCTACTAAACGTCCTTCTAAAAATACTTTAACAGTATGTGTTCCTTTGGTCATTTCTTTTCTGTTTACTTCAACCATCGTCACAACATCTAGATTTTCTTTAGTATAATCAACAATTGTTTTGTCACTATATGTAATTTGTTCGCCATTTTCAAGTGTTTCTTTTCCAATGCCGTGAACTACCTTTCCAGTTGGATTTAATACTTGTATTAATGCAGTTTGCTCACCCTTCTTCGCTAAACTATTTTCTGCAATTCTAAAACTAATACGCAAAGCATCTGTTCTACTTGCTCTAGAAATAGTTATTAATTTACCGTTATTACGTTGTTTCATCGGTATTACTTTTACGCTATTTACTTGTAATTTAGCGCCAACACCAATTTTTTCAATCAACTCAGAGTTTTTGGTGTTTAAAGTGTCTAATTGTGCGTTTTGAGTTTGAATATAAACGTTTGCACTGTCAATTTCATTGGCAAGGTGCTGATTAGATATGCGTAATGAATCGTTGGTTTTAAACAATTTTTGATTTGCCTGTTCTAATGTTTTTATTTTTCTTCTATAGCGTGTAATTATACTATAGTTTGCTTTTTTTAAGTTTTTTACAGAATCTCTAAATTGTACGATTGTTTCTCTTTCTAAACGCAATTCTTCAGAAATAGAAGAGTTATCTTCAATTGCTTGGTCATATTTAGCAATCATTTCATCTAAATCTTGTGTTATTTTTACTTTCTCATCTTCTAAAAAAGTTTTAGATTTTTCTAACTCAGTATTATTGTAATATAAGTAACCAACTGCACCAATCAATAAAACGAGTAATGAGATTATGATAACTTTATTTAATCCGTTCTTTTTTTCTGTTTGTTCCATGTTTTTAATTAAAAGGTTTTATTTAGTCTAATTTGATAATTAACGAGTAAAAGTAATGAAAATTATTAATCTCTTATTGTTTTTTACAAGTATATAAAAAAGCAGGAGGTAAATTTAAAGGTTCAAAATCTAGCGTTATTTTTTTTCCAAAAATAGATTTAAACTGTTTTAAAAACAACGTGCTATATTGATATTGAACAAAAAACCCATCAGTTTTTAACGTTTGATACGCGTTTTTTATTATTTGAATAGCACTATTTTTAGGAATCATTGTTAAAGGAAGACTCGAAATTATATGATCTACTTTAGTAAAACCTAATTTTTTTATTTCAAGTTGAATATCTTCTGCAGAAACATTTAAAACGGTTAATTGATTGTTGTTAATTTCAGATAATTGCTTGTAAAACACATCGTTTATTTCAAAACATACTAAGGTTGCTTCTGGTTTTAATCTTTTTAGAATTTCTTTGGTTATAATACCGTTTCCAGGACCGAACTCAATAATTAAATCAGTTGTTGAAAAATCTATATTTTTTAAAATTCTTTTAACCAAAAATCGCGAACTTGGTATCAGCGTTCCTGAGGTTTTAAAGTTTTTTACCGCTTCTTTAAAAAAGGCTACTTTTTCTTGCATCAATATTTTTTAGTATATTTAAGCATCTTTTTATTGTTATGAAAAAAATAAAAGTACTAAATAATGTTTTTTCGTTGTTTTTTCCTAAAGTTTGTTTGGGTTGTAAATTTCAATTAAATACAAATGAAAATACGATTTGTACAACGTGTCGTCATGATTTACCAGAAACAAACTTTACAAATATACCTAAAAACGCTCTTGAAAAAAAATTTTATGGTCGAGTTCCTTTAAATGAAGCTACTGCGCTGTTTTATTTTCATAAAAAAGGAAAAACACAGCAATTTATACATGAGTTAAAATATAAAAATCATCAAGAAATAGGCGAGTTGTTTGGTTCTTGGTTAGGCGAACAAATGAAACAAAGTACGCGTTTTAAGAATATTGACTATGTAGTTCCTGTGCCATTGCATCCAAAAAAAAAGAAGAAAAGAGGATATAATCAACTGACAAAATTTGGTGTAATCTTAGCCAATAAATTAAATGCACAGTATTGTGAAAACATACTCATAAAAACAGAATCAACTGATACGCAAACACACAAAGCACGGTTTGAACGTTGGAAAAACGTACAACATCTTTTTCGCCTAACTGATTTATCATTTTTTAAAAACAAGCATATTCTTTTAATTGATGATGTTGTAACTACAGGCGCTACTATTGAAGCTTGCTCACAGCAATTATTAAAAACAAAAAATATAAAAATTAGTATTGCGGTAATGACATATACCGAATAAAATATCTATTTAACCAGAGCGTTGCTATTATAAAAATATATTGTTTCTTTGTATCAAATAAATTTTGAATGAAATTACATTTTAAACCCATTTATTACAGTGCTATTTTGCTACTTGTTCTGGTTAGTTGTGCACGTAGAGGTAGACCAACAGGAGGTGATAAAGACATAGATGCGCCTATAATGATTACTGCCGAACCTACACATAAAAAAACGCATTTTAAATCAAAAAAAATCAGAATTAATTTTGATGAATACATCAAATTAAAAAATATAAATAAGCAGTTGGTTATATCGCCTCCTATGGATAATGAACCAATTATAATTCCAGTTGGTACGGCAAGTAAATTTATTGAAATTAAATTATTAGACACTTTAAAAGAAAACACAACTTATACTTTTAATTTTGGAAATAGTATTGAAGACAATAATGAAGGAAACCCTTTAGAACAATTTAAATATATTTTTTCTACAGGAAGTTATATCGATTCATTACGTATTTTTGGTACCGTTGCTGACGGTTTTAATAAAAATCCTGATGAAGATATTTCTATAATGCTGTATGAAGTTACCGAAAAATATACAGATTCTATTGTTTATAAAGAACGTCCAAGTTATGTTGCTAACACCTTAGATAGTATTGGTTATGAACTTACAAATTTAAAAAAAGGGAAGTACTTATTAGTTGCCCTTACTGATGTTAACAACAACTATAAATTTGACCCGAAAATTGATAAAATAGGTTACTATCCTGATTTTATTACACTTCCAAACGATTCAATACCTTATCACATTACATTATTTAAAGAGGAACTTCCTTTTAAATTGATGCGAGCGACAGAAGTTAAAAAAGGGCATATCTATTTTGGATATCAAGGAAATCCTAAAGGAATAAAGATTGAATTACTCAGCAAAAAACCTGCTGAATTTAAATCAAAACTTGTGTTTGAAAACGAATTGGATTCGCTTAGTTATTGGTTTACTCCTCAAAAAGACTCCTTACAATTTAAAGTGACATATAATAAACGTGTAGATACTGTTACGGTAAAATTACGTGCTAAAGAAATCGATTCATTACTAGTAACTAATGAAATAAGAGGAACGTTAAACTTATTAGATACATTTGCTATTGCTACCAATATTCCTATTGATAAAATAGATAAATCTAAAATAAAAATTATAGATAAAGACTCTTCAGATGTTCCTTTTACTACGTTTTTAGACAAATCAAAAAAGAAATTAAAATTAAATTTCAAGAAGAAATACAACAATCGATATCAATTTGAATTGCTACCAAATGCTATAGAAGATTTATTTGGTAATGTTAACGACTCCCTTAATTTTAACACAAGCACAAAGCATCCTGATGATTATGGAGTTATAAATTTGACAGTGCATAATGTAGAAAGTTATCCAATAATTGTTGATGTATTGGATACAGATTTTAAATTGATACGAAGTGTGTATGCTACTGATAAAAATGTTTTTAAATTCGAATTTTTAGAGCCTGACAAATATTTGTTTAGAGTTATATACGATGTCAATAAAAACAAAAAATGGGATGCAGGAAATTTCTTAAAAAGAAAGAAATCAGAAACAATTTTTTATACTAAAAACCCTGTAGAAATAAAGGGAAATTGGATTGAGATTAAAGATTTTTACCTTAAATAAAATAAAGAAAAAATAAATACGTTAGTATTACGATAGTTTTTAGTACATTTGAACCCTAAGAAAAATTTTAAAATTGATTAAAATAGCAAAAATAGCAATCCCAATATTTACACTTTTGTTTGTTATAAATGCATCTTCGCAAAATTGGGCTAAATTTGGCACAAAGAGCCATGAAATAGGGTTCTTTACTGGTTCAACACATTTTTCAACAGATTATGGAGAGCGTAATTTATTTAAAAGTAATGTTGGAGGAAATGTTGGAATAAGTTTTGGATTAATACATTACTTAACATTTACTGATTATCGTTATAGATGGAATCAGCAAACAACTTATTTTGCAGAGCACTTTAGATTACGTAACGAATTTTCATATTTTAGCGCAAAATTAGACCATTTCGGAAAATATGTAGATCCAAGTAGAAC
>CAMZLV010000007.1 GCA_947311835.1 uncultured Lutibacter sp.
CCTTCTCTCTTTTTGCTCCGTTTCGCTACGCTTCACTCCGCAAAAAGAGAGAAGAATTTAAACGATATTAAGATTATATAAATACTCCTAAAAGTTGCATTTACTAATTGAACTTAAGTATTATTTGATTGTAATTAGTTGAATTAATTAGGTGAAATTACCAACGTCACTTCGAGTGATTCCGATAGGTACGAACGGAATTGTTTCGAGAAGTATTATTTTTAGAACTGTTTTTAACACAATTTTTTTCATTGTTGAAAATAAGTCGAACTAATAATTCTAATAAGTTTTTGCTGAAGTATTTGATTTTCAATATTTTAATCTTACATCTAATGTCTAACACCTAACAGCGTAGCGGTCTAGCCTCTTTTACTAAATATCCAAATTTAATTTTTTACGAAATTCAGCGATAAAAGGATTCTTTTCTTTCAATTTTACGTATTTTTCTTGTGGCGTGTAAGCGTATTTTTTTTCTTGAATTTCATTTACGTTGATAATCAAATCTACACTATAATTATTTAATTGTGCTCTTAAAACACGTAAGATTCTAGGTTTTTCTTTCTCTAGTTGCGATTGCATTAATTTGCTTGGTAATTCTATATAGATGTTTGCATCTTTTATTTTTGGTTTATCAGCAGCAACAATCGAAGCGATACTTTGCTTACCTTGTTTTCTGAGATTTTCTATATATTCTTTCCAAAATTTTAAAACTTGAACTTCAGTAAAGTCGTTTTTAGGCATCTTACTGTAGTCTATGATTTCATCTTCAACTGGATTGATTTCTTTTTTTTGTTTGATACTTTTAAGCGATAATGAAGATGAACGCTTACGTGTAGTTTTTAGTTGTGGAACTGCAACTTTTTCTGCTATTTTTTCAACAGATTTTTTTATAGGAGTTATAGTAGTTTTAACGACATCAATTTTTTCTTCTACTATAATGTGTCTAAAAAATTTAGCAGGAATTATGTAGTTTTTGTCATTTTTTTTTTCTCCATCAAAAGTGATAGAGGCAATTTTCATAAGTGCTAATTCAACGAGTAACCGCTGATTTTTACTGCTTTTGTATTTTAAATCACAGTCATTAGCAATGTCTATACCTTTGAGTAAAAATTGCATTGATGCTTGTTTTGATTGCTCTAGATAGCGTTTCTTTGCATTGTCACCAACTTCTAATAAAGCAACAGTAGCAGTGTCTTTTGCTACGAGTAAATCTCTAAAATGTGATGCTAAACCACTAATAAAATGATGACCATCAAATCCTTTTGATAGAATGGAGTTAAAATGAATTAATACTTGAGGAATATCATTTTGAAGTAACAAATCAGTCATTTTAAAGTATTCATCGTAGTCTAATACATTAAGATTTTCTGTAACTGCTTGTCGTGTTAATTTATTTCCTGAAAAACTAATTACTCTATCAAAGATAGAGAGCGCGTCACGCATTGCACCATCTGCTTTTTGAGCAATGATGTGCAGTGCATCATCATCAGCATCTACATTCTCTTTTTGTGCAATTACTTTTAAATAATTCTTTACGTCAAATACTATAATTCGTTTAAAATCAAATATTTGACATCTTGATAGAATCGTTGGAATTATTTTATGCTTTTCGGTCGTTGCTAATATAAAAATTGCGTGCGCAGGAGGTTCTTCTAAGGTTTTTAAAAAAGCGTTAAATGCTGCTTGTGATAGCATATGAACCTCATCTATTATATATACTTTATATTTTCCTACTTGAGGAGGAATACGTACTTGATCGGTTAAATTTCTAATATCATCAACTGAATTATTAGAGGCTGCATCTAATTCAAAAATATTAAATGCAAAATCTTCATCAGGATTTACTTCTGTTTGCGATTCTTGATTTATTTTTTTGGCAAGTATTCGTGCACAAGTCGTTTTACCAACTCCTCGAGGTCCTGTAAAAAGGAGTGCTTGAGCAAGATGATTGTTTTTAATGGCGTTTTCTAAGGTATTGGTAATTGCTTTTTGACCTATAACATCATCAAATGTTTGTGGTCTATATTTACGAGCAGATACTATAAAGTGTTCCATTAATTAATTGAATTATCTTGACAAAAATACATATTAGCGATAAATTTTATCGTATAAATCTTTATAAATTTCTTTAATAATTTTTCGTTTCATTTTCATGGTAGGAGTGAGGTGACCTCCATCAATAGACCATTCATCTTTTGTTAGTTCAAAGCGTTTTATACGCTCCCATTTTCCAAAGTGTTTATTGCATTCATCTACTTCACGTTGTATGCGTTCAATTACTTTCTCATTTACAATTAAATCTTCGTTAGAGTTTAATGTTATGTTCTTTATTTCAGCCCATTTTTTAACAAATTCAAAATTGGGTTGTATGATTGCTGCAGGCATTTTTTCTCCTTCACCAATAACCATCACTTGTTCTATAAAACGAGATTCTTTTAAGCGTCCTTCTAATAACGGCGGAACTACGTATTTACCTCCTGATGTTTTAAACATTTCTTTTTTTCGACCAGTTATTTTTAAGAACCCATCTTCTGATAATTCTCCTGTGTCTCCTGTATGAAAATAGCCGTTTTTAATAACTTCTGCTGTTTTTTCAGGATCTTTATAATAACCTTGCATTACATTTGGACCTTTTACTAAAATTTCACCATCAGCAGCAATTTTTACTTCTACATGTTCTATTATTGGTCCTACAGTTCCTATTCTAAAGTTTTTATCGCGTTGGTCATTTGCGGTAATTACAGGTGAAGTTTCTGTTAATCCATAGCCTTCCATTATTGGCATATTTGCTGCTGCAAAAACACGTGTAAGTCTTGGTTGCAGTGCTGCACTACCTGAAACCATTAGTTTTAATTCGCCTCCAAGTGCTGCTTGCCATTTGGTAAAAATTAATTTTCTAGCAAGTTTTAGTTGTTTTTCGTACCACCAACCATTGGCTCCATAAGGTTCGTATTTTAAGCCTAAATCAATTGCCCAAAAGAATAATTTCTTTTTAATTCCTGTTAGTGTAGTACCTTTA
>CAMZLV010000008.1 GCA_947311835.1 uncultured Lutibacter sp.
CATGATGATGCTTCAAGAAAATGAGCAAAGAGTAAAAAAATATTTTAATCACCCTGACATACAATATGCTGCTTAACGAAATTACGGTAATAACCCGTCAGGTTAATATTAATTAGCAGTCCGTTATTTGCGCAACAAAAAGAAAATAGAGTTAATGAAAAGCATGAAATTAAAGTAAATGCCTTATTAATAGCACAATACGCTCTTGATGTTTCGTATGAAAATTTGATTGATAGCGATTCTTCGGTAGGCGCATCTTTTTTGTACGTATATGATAAATTTGATAACCTAAATTATTTAATAACTCCTTATTACAGGCATTTTTCGGGAAAAAAGTATGCTTCTGGTTTTTTTGTAGAAGGGTTTGCAATGCTAGTTTCTGAAAAAACTGTTAAAGCGCGTCAAGAAGGGAATGTGTTTTACGGTGCAAATACAGCTAAAACATACATTGGAATAGGAGCAGGAATCGGTACTAAATTCATGTTTAAACGAAACATTGTATTAGAGTTTGACTTAGGGCTTGCAAAACCTCTTGCAAAAAAACATTCTTTTTCTTTATTAGGTGTGATACCAAAAGTAGGAATTTGTGTAGGTAAAAGATTTTAAAAAACACGTAATTTATCAATACATAATTTCTAATTGAAATATGTTATAAATTTAATTAATTCAACTTAAATTTAAAACCATCTTTGTCTAAAGCATTAATCAATTCGTTGCAAATATTGATTTTTACAGTTCTACTGTGCATATTTAGTTTTATTTTTTCTACACCATCCTCAACAACAAAAGATAATGGTTTAGTGCCTTTGTAATTAGTAATTACAGTGTTAATTGCGTTTAATTTTTCAGGAGTTACTTCATTTATATCAAGTGTAATCGTTACTTTTTTCGACATTTTTTCAAGTACTTCTTGAAGTAATTGAATATCAGTAAAAGAAAGTCTCACATCGTCATTATAATAGTTTTTTCTTCCTGATATTTTTACATATAGAAATGAATTTGGTACTAAAAAATGTTTAAAACGTAAATATTCTTCGCCAAACATTCTAAATTCATGGGCAGTAGTATAATCTTCAATAAAAAAGGAAGCCCAACCTTTACCGTTTTTAGAAATTCTGTGATCTACACTTGTTACAATTCCTCCAAAGGCAACATCTTTATTCATCAAGGCTTTGGTGTCGTGAAAGTCAACTAAAACGGCATTACAAAAATTGTTTAATTCGCTTTTAAAATCATCTAAAGGATGACCAGAAATATAGATACCTACAACTTCTTTTTCTCTTGATAATTTTTCCATCATTCCCCATTCTTCACACGCAGGAATTAGAGGTTCGTCAAACTGTACTTCAGATGTTTCTCCAAAAAGTGATACTTGTGATGAGTTTTTATTTTCTTGATATTTTGAACCAAATTTCATTGCTTTCTCTAAAAAAGTGTGCCCTTTTTCATCAGTAGCAAAATATTGTGCACGATGTGTATTTGAAAAACTGTCAAAACCACCAGCAAAAACGAGTCCTTCAAAAGTTCGTTTGTTTGCTGCTCGTAAATCTACTCGTTTGGCAACATCAAAAATAGATTTAAAATTCCCATTTTCTTTTCGTTCATTTATTATTGATGCAACAGCACCTTCGCCAACACCTTTGATTGCGCCCATTCCAAATCGGATTGCGCCATCTTTGTTAACCGCAAATTTGTAGTACGATTCATTTACATCAGGACCTAAAACTTCAATTCCAGCGCGTTTACATTCTTCCATAAAAAAGGAAACTTGCTTTATATCTCGCATATTGTTTGACAGTACTGCAGCCATATATTCGGCAGGATAATGCGCTTTTAAATAAGCAGTTTGATACGCAATATAAGCATAGCAAGTAGAGTGAGATTTGTTAAAAGCATATGCAGCAAAGGCTTCCCAATCTTTCCATATTTTTTCTAATATTTCTTCAGGATGTCCGTTGCTTTTTCCGCCATCCATAAATAATGGCTTTAACTTTTCAAGCAAGGCAAAAATCTTTTTTCCCATTGCTTTTCGAAGCATATCTGCTTGACCTTTGGTGAAGTTTGCCAGTTTTTGAGAAAGAAGCATTACTTGCTCTTGATAAACTGTAATTCCGTAGGTTTCTTTTAGATATTCTTCCATTTCTGGAAGGTCGTATTCAATTTCTTCTCGTCCGTGTTTTCGAGCAATAAAACTAGGAATGTATTCCATAGGTCCTGGACGATACAAGGCATTCATTGCAATTAAATCTGCAAAAGTTGTAGGCTTTAAGTCCTTCATATGCTTTTGCATTCCTGCCGATTCGTATTGAAAAATACCGATGGTTTCTCCTTTTTGAAAAAGCGCATAGGTTTTTTCATCATCTAACGGAAAATCATCAGGAATTAATGTTTTATTATGCTGTGCTTTAACAATTTTTACGGTATCTTTTATAAGCGACAAGGTTTTTAGACCTAAGAAGTCCATTTTTAGCAATCCTGCACTTTCTACTACATTGTTGTCAAATTGAGTTACAAACATATCGCTATCTTTAGCGGTTGCAACAGGAATTAAATTGGTAATATCTTCAGGAGTAATAATAACGCCACAAGCGTGCGTTCCTGTGTTTCTAACAGATCCTTCTAGAGCAATCGCTTGATTAATGGTTTTTGCAGCAAGGTCAGTTCCTTCGGCAAGTGTTTGTAATTCGGCAACTTTTTCTTTTTCTTCCGTTCGAAGTTCTGCTATTTTAGATTTACTTTTAGCATCGTCACCAAAAATATAGTTCAGTTTTGTATTCGGAATTAATTTGGCAATTTTATCTGCTTCAAAAAGCGGTAAGTCAAGTACACGAGCCGTATCTCTAATAGATGATTTTGCTGCCATTGTACCATAAGTTATGATTTGTGCAACGTTGTTAGAACCGTATTTGTTTATCACAAAATCAATTACTCTTTGCCTTCCTTCATCATCAAAATCAATATCAATATCAGGAAGTGACACACGATCAGGATTAAGGAAACGCTCAAAAAGTAAATCGTATTTTATTGGATCAATATTGGTAATCCAAAGGCAATATGCTACTACTGATCCTGCTGCTGAACCACGTCCTGGACCAACGGAAACATCCATTTTTCTTGCTTCGGCTATTAAATCCCAAACAATTAAAAAATATCCAGGATAACCTGTTTTTTCTATAATTGAGAGTTCAAAATCAAGTCTTTCTATTGTTTCTTTGTCAAGTTCTTCGCCATATCTTTTTTTAGCACCTTCAAATGTTAGGTGTTTTAAATATGCGTTTTCGCCTCGTACACCTCCATCTATTTCATCTTCAGGATTTATAAATTCTTTTGGAATGTCAAATTTTGGCAGTAAAACTTCTCGTGCCAACGGATACGGTTCTACTTTGTCAATAACTTCTTGAATATTCAAGATGGCTTGTGGCACATCATTGAATAATTCTTTCATTTCATCTTGACTTTTAAAGTAGTATTCGTTGTTTGGTAAGCCGTATCGTAGTCCTCTTCCTTTACCTTTTGGTGTGTCAAATTTTTCTCCATCTTTTACGCAAAGTAGTACGTCATGAGGTATTGCGTGTTCTTTTTTGATGTAAAAAGTATCGTTTGTAGCAACTAGTTTTACTTGATGTTTTTTTGAAAATTGAAGTAATACTTCATTTATATGTTTTTCATTTTCTTGACCGTGATTGGTCATTTCTAAATAAAAATCATCACCAAACTGTTTTTTCCACCAAAGCAAGGCTTCTTCGGCTTGAGTTTCACCAATATTTAGGATTTTATTTGCTATTTCACCATATTGATTTCCACTTAATACAATGATATCTTCTTTGTATTGTTCTACTATTTTTTTATCGATTCTTGGCACATAATAAAACCCTTTGGTATGTGATATAGACGACATTTTAGCCAAATTATGATAACCATTTTTGTTTTTGGCAAGTAGTACTATTTGATAGCCATTGTCTTTGTGAGTACGGTCTAAATGATTTTCACATACATTAAATTGACTACCAACAATAGGCGTAATGGTTTGTTTTTTTTCTTGACCTTCTTCTAGGTTTTCATTGTATTTTTCTACTGATTTGTTGTGCGCTAATATTTCTTTAACAAAGTAGAATGCTCCCATCATATTACCAACATCTGTCAGTGCAACGGCAGGCATTTTATTGTTGATAGTTGCTTTTATAATATCGCTAATACTTGCGGTAGATTGTAAGATAGAAAACTGCGAATGGTTGTGCAAGTGAACAAAAGTTGCATCTTTAAGATTTATATTATCTTCAGATGATGTACTTTTTTTAGATGTACTTTTCTGTTTTTCGGCTTGTTCTCTTAGTTTTTTACTTTCTTTTTTTAAATTGATGTGTTTTAAACCGATTAATTGTATTTCCTTCGGATTTTTAGCGTCAAATTTTTCAAAAAAATCTGGAGTAACCACTAACTCTTCGGCAGTATAATTTTTTCTTCGGATGAGTTCTAAAAAACAGCGCGTTGTTGCTTCAACATCGGCAGTAGCATTGTGTGCTTCGTTAAATGCAGTACCAAAAAGATGTTGGTGTAATTCGGTTAGTGTAGGTAATTTAAAGCGTCCTCCACGACCTCCTGAAATTTGGCATAAGTTTGCCGTTTTTTCGGTACAAGTGTCTAAAATTGGGAGTTCGTTTAATTGCGTCTCCATTTGCATTCTGTAAAACTCACAACCCATAATATTGAGGTCAAAGCCAACATTTTGACCAACTACAAATTTTGTTTTGGCTAATGCGTTGTTAAATTTTTCTAATACATCTTGTAGCGGAATTCCTTTTTCAAGTGCTAATTGTGTAGAAATACCATGAATTTGCTCAGCATCATAAGGAATGTTAAATCCTTCTGGTTTTATTAAATAGTCTTGACTTTCAATAAGTTGACCAAACTCACCGTGCAGTTGCCAAGCAATTTGGATACAGCGAGGCCAATTATCAGTATCAGTAATTGGTGCTTTCCATTTTTTTGGTAAACCAGTAGTTTCTGTATCAAAAATTAAGTACATCAGCAATAAAAATTATAGATTTTAAAAGTACTTATTTTGAAGTTTTATAAGGATAGTTTTGGTTGTTATTTATTAACAATTTTAGCAAAGTAATAACTAAACAAAGATATATAAATGGCGATATCAAATTGCTGACAATAAAAAGTTCTATATTTGAGAACTTTTTTGTATATTTGTGCTTTGTTTACAGAGATGAATCGAATAATAGCAAAAAAAACTTTACGTATATTTTGGGAAAAACACGCCGATTCTGAGCAATATTTGAAAACTTGGTACGATACTGCTATGAATTTAGAATGGAAATCGCCGAATGATATAAAAAAGACGTATATCAATGCAAGTATCTTAAAAAATAGTAGAGTAGTGTTTAATATTAAAGGTAATTCATATAGGCTTGTTGTAAAGTTCAATTATGTTAGACAATGGGCATTTATACGGTTTGTAGGAACTCATTCAGAATATAATCGCATTAATGCAGATACAATTTAAAAAATACAATTATGGAAATAAAACCTATAAAAACGGAAAAAGACTACGAAAAATCTCTTGAAAGGCTTGAAGTTATTTTTGATGCAAAACCAAATTCAAAAGAGGGAGATGAGGCTGAAATTTTATCGATGTTAATTGAGAATTATGAAAACAAATATTATCCGATTGAAGCACCAGATCCAATAGAAGCAATTAAAATTAGAATGGAAGAAATGAACCTAAAGCAAAAAGACTTAGTTGGAATAATTGGTGGTAAAAGTAGAGTGTCTGAAATATTGAATAAAAAGAAAAAATTGACTGTTGAAATGATAAGAGAATTGGAAAAAATTCTTCATATATCTGCTTCTGTACTTGTCAATAATTATCAATTAATTACATAAAAACGATGTGTTTGAATATGTAATCGACTAATATTTAACTACTTATAAAAGGTTATAATTTGATTTCTTTTACTGAAATTATTACAAATTATATCCAATACTCACCATTATTATTCTCGGTAAAATATAGGTTTTGGTGTCGCTAATTATATAAGAAGAAAAACTGTTGCGGTTTTTGAAATTTACATCAAATACGTTTTTTGCGTCTATTTTAAAACTCCAAGCGCTATCTTCTTTTTTGTAAAATAAAGATGCGTTAGCCAATTCGTATTTGTTGTTTTGACTGAATGTTTTGTTTTGATAATCGTATTTTGTATAATCAAATGAGAAGATAAATCCATCTAAAAAGTCATAATCAATATTTACAAATGGTTCATTTGTTATAAATTTTGATATCGTGTTGCTTGATGTGTAATTGCCAATACTTTGCTTAAAACCTATTTCTATCGTAGGAAAATCATCGTATAATGTTTTTGCTGAAATATTAAAAGATGTGTTTTTGTTTTTATTGGTTTCAAAAACAGTATTTATTTTTTGAATGAATTTTGAGTTACTATAATTCAAACCAACTTTATAATTGATGTTTTTAATTTTTTTTCTGATAGTACTATTTACACTCCATCTTTCTTCAGGATTATCAATTAAAAAAGGACTTAAATACCGATTAATGCCTTGATAATTTACTGTATTTTTAATTCCTTTTACTTTTTTGGTATAACTCGCATTAGCAAACAACATAATACCTCTGTACATACTAAATCTACTGTAGCGCAATTTTGCTTGATGATACAACTCATTTTCTAAGTTTTCATTCCCTTTAAAAACAGCGTTATAAGATTGTAAATAAAATTGATTTGTAAAGCGAGATGCATCAGAAAAAGACGTTTTTAAATTATAATTAATCTTTATTTTTTTTGATTTACTAAATTCTATTTTGGCTAAAAAGTCAGGCAGCAAAATAATTTTATCTTTTGCTATTTTTATTTGCTGATTGACCTTCCAATTATAAGAATGTATAAAAGCACCTTGTTTAAAGGTGAAAATTCCGGTTCTGAATTTATAATGCACTCCGAAAAATAAATCATTTAATTTAAAATCTAAGTCGTTTCCAAAACCTGAAGTATTAAAATTAATGAGAGTGCCATTTGCCAATTCTTGATTATCATCCGTAAAAAAAGATTGTTTTAAATTGGTATTTCCAAGGGTTGAATAAATATGATTATTTCTGTTTAACACCCAAAAATGCTTAAAAACAGCGTCAAAATTTATATTTTTTGTTTCTTTTAGTTGTTTTAATTTGAAAAGCAGTTCATCAATAATAGGAATCAAACCTTGTAAAATAGGATTGGTAGTTTCCCAAAGCGTTGTAGGATTGTTGTTGTCAAAAGTGATATCAGTAACAAAAGAAAATGTGTGCTTATTTGACGACTTTTTATGCCATTCAATATTTTGGTTAACATACGTTGCGTTAATATCTTTAATGGTTAAAAATGTATTATTGGTAGTGTTTACTAGTGAGTTA
>CAMZLV010000009.1 GCA_947311835.1 uncultured Lutibacter sp.
CAAAAATATCAGACGTTCAAGCAGAAGTATTAGCAGCAAAAATAGCAGGAATAAACTACACCGAACATCAACAATTACAAGCAATGCGAGATGCAGCAAACAACCAAGGAGGTGGAGCAGGAATACTTATGGGAATGAACGCAGGAATGCAAACAGGCGCTATGATGGGACAACAAAACCAGCAACAACAGCAACAAGCACCACAGCAAACAGAAAGTCCTATGGATAAACTCAAAAAGTTAAAAGAACTATTTGATATGGAATTGATAAATGAACAAGAGTTTACAACAAAGAAAAAAGAAATACTAGATACAATGTAATTTGTATTACATAAATTAAAAAACAAATAGATTATATGGAAAATGTACTCCCAAAATACGTAAGACCCATTTCAAAAATTGATGACCCAATAAATTATCCTAGTTTTTGGGAGGATGCCGTTGATAGTTTTGACGAAAAAAAATACAATCACACAATCATTAACGTACTATCATATATGAATCCTGATATATATGACGGTATTGATACGAGTAAAGACGAATATGAGATTGTAAAAATGCAAGGTTCAGCAGAACTTCACGTCAAAGTTACCAAAGAACACATCAGCATAAAAGCACCGTTCTTACGTATAACAAACCAAACAAATAAAGTAGCGCTCTTGCGTAAAGTTGCTGAAGTAAATTTTACGCCTCTTAGATTGGCAAAAATCGTACTGAGAAACGAAAACGAATTATGGTTTGAATACGATATGCCAAAAGCATTAGCACAACCAAACAAACTCTATAATGTTATTAGAAACATAGCCATTTATGCTGATGATTATGATGATATGTTTATCAATGATTACAACGCTGAATTTTATAAAAAACCTAATTACAAAGATTTATCTGCTGAAGAACAAGACCAAGTTTGGGCTCAAGTAACCGATATTTTTACAAAATTTGAAGCATATTTAAATTTCTTTAAAGAAAAACGATGGGACGATTGGGTTTGGGATATCACAATTATAGCATTGTTAAAAATATCAAACATGCCTTACGTTAATGGCGAAATGCGTACAGACTTAATTAAAGAAATAGGAAAATTACAAGATAGTGATATAGACTATAAACTTCGAATGGATAGAGGAACTAAGTTTATGAAAAATTTAGTCAAAATTTCAAGAGAAGATTTTATGAAGCATGTATATCACGCTGATCAATTTATTTCATTAAGATGGAGAAGTTCTGAACAAATTATTTCTGACAGATTAAAAAACTACTTAGAACGTGTACAAGACTACGAAAAAAACGAAAGTAATTTTAATATGTCATATTACCTGCAATTTATTTTCTTAAGATTAATTTACAATTACAATCTTGAAGACAATTATAAACAAGCAATTTACACTGTTTTAGAAGAAGTATCGGGTTTAGATCCAAATGAGGCTGCTCCAAAACTAACAAAAGTGTTTTATGCTATGCAAACAGGATCTATTAATAAAAAAGAAGAAACACCAAAGAAAAAAGGATTCTTTTCAAACTTATTTAAGTAATCGATTATGGAAAATATAAAAAATTCAATATATAAAATAATTACCGCAAGCGGTACAGGAACAGGCTTTAAAGTATCAACTCAAGATTTTTTAATCACCAACTACCATGTAGTAAAAGGAAGTAAAGAAGTAGCAGTTGAAGACAACAACCAAAATAGATATTTTGCTAAAGTAGTTATGGTAAACCCTGAAATTGACTTAGCATTTTTGTCAGTTAAAGAGTTAGAACCTGTAAAAGGCAAAATCACTATCGACCCAAATAATGAAGTCGAAAATCGTCAAAAAATTTACATTAATGGTTTCCCTTTCGGAATGCCCTTTACCGTTACAGAAGGAATTGTATCTTCTCCTAATCAACCTATGAGCGGTCACAACTATGTACAAACAGATGCTGCAGTAAATCCTGGAAACTCAGGAGGTCCAATGCTCAACGAAAAAGGCATATTAGTTGGTGTAACTACTTCAAAATTTAATGAAGCAGATAATGTTGGCTTCGGAATTAAACATACTGATGTAATCAAACAGATAAACGACTTTAAATTTGATGACAATAAATACCGTTTAAAATGTAATTCTTGCGATAACTTTATTATAGAAGAAACCGAATTTTGTCCAAGTTGTGGAAATAGCATAGATAGTTCTGTTTTTGAAGAGTTCGAAAAATCACATTTTGCAAACTTTACAGAAGAAGCCTTGATTCAATTAGGCGCAAACCCTGTACTGTGTAGAGCAGGAAGAGATTATTGGGAGTTTCATCAAGGATCTGCACTTGTTAGAATATTTACAACCAATAATGACACCTATTTATTTGCTACATCACCTTTAAATAATCTTCCAAAAAACAACTTAGAAGAATTATTAATATATTTAACTTCTGATAAAGTTAATCCATATCAATTAGGTATTTATGACAATAAAATATACATTTCTTACAGAACACATTTATCTGATATTTATTCTGAACATAAAGAAGAAATTAGAAAAAACATCATAAACTTAGCCTTAAAAGCCGATGAATTGGATGATTATTTTAAAAACACATATAACTGTGAAATGTCATTAGAAAGTAAATCATCAACAAGTATTGTGAGCGAAATACAAGAAAGTTATTCACAAAATGATGAAACAACTAGTAGTCAAGAACAAATAACAGAAACACCAATAGAAAAACTAAAAAAATTAAAAGAACTATTAGAATTAGAATTGATCACTAACGAAGATTATGCTAAAAAGAAAGAAAGTATTTTAGCAAATTTATAATAAATACCAAATTATTAATATCAACCGTATACAACAATAAGTATGCGGTTTTTTTATATCTTTGATATAAATAGAATACTACAAATTTTAATGAAAAAAAAACTCTTTACATACCTGTTTCTTTTAACAATTGTAACTGCTTACGGTAAAAAAACTCCTGTTTTAGATTCGTTAAAAGTACTGGTTTCTAAAAACGCTACAAAAGCAATAACTTTTGGAGATAGCATACTCAAATTAAATCGCTTTGATAAAATTGACAGAAATAAAATAATTTATTATCAAGCACTCGCATTTCAAAATAACAAAAACCATTTAAAAGCCATTCATTATTTTAAAAAAGTAATTCCAGTTTTAAAAAAAAATAAAAAACTACACATCAGCGCTTTACTTGGTTTATCAAACTCAAATGTTCATTTAAACAATTATACAATTGCTACATCTCAAGCACTTGAAGCCTTAAAAATTGCCAAAAAAAATAACTTTAACGACTTAATTGCATCGGCAAACGATGCCCTTTCATTTCTTTATTACTCAACTGGTGATTATTTAAGCGCATTAGAATACCTTTCAAGTTCGGTCAATATTTATATTAAAGAAAAAAACGACATAGAACTATCTGCAACTTATAATAACATAGCCATATTGTATAAAAAAATGGGCGATTATGATAACGCTATTCTTTTTAATAAAAAATCATTAAAACTTAGTATTAAGAATAGTGATTATTTTGGAATAGGTAAATCTTATAGTAATATCGGTAGAATATACACGTCTATCGGAAAATATGAACAAGCAATTGATTATCTAAAAAAAGCCATAAATAACAATGATAATAACAACATCAAAAACAATATACCATATGCCAATTTAGCTGAAGCTTACGGTGAAATGGGCAAACTTAATGAGGCAGAAAAGTACTACTTAAAAGCATTAAATTTAATTTTAAAAAATAAAAACAATCGCGAAATAAAAAATATTTATACTGATCTTCTCAAGGTGTCAATAGCAAAAAAGGATTATAAAAACGCCTATAAATACCAACAA
>CAMZLV010000010.1 GCA_947311835.1 uncultured Lutibacter sp.
CTATTTTCAATTGATATCGTTGCTCAACAACAAAAAATACCAGAAGGATATACTTTAATAACTCTTGATGGAAAAGATGTTTGTATGAATTTTGAAACTGGTGATGTAATAAGAACTACAGCGTCTAATTCGAGTTTATTAATTGATCAAAAATTAAAAACAACTTCAAATAGTAATACTGAAAATACAAGTAGAGATTTGTATCTAGTTCTAAGAGGTGATACTTTGTTTAGTATTGCAAAAGATTTTAATATGAGTGTGTCAGAATTAAAAGCATTAAATAATTTACATTCAAATCAAATTTTTAGAGGACAAAAACTAAAGATTTCTTCAAATAACAGCATTAAAAACACAACTAGTGATTTTTATCTTGTCCTAAAAGGAGATACGCTATATAGTATTGCTAAAGATTTTAACATGAGCGTATCAGAATTAAAAGAACTTAATGATTTACGTTCAAATAATATTTTTAGAGGACAAAAATTACGAGTTGAATAATTATGAAATGCTTTAAATATTTTGTGTAAATTTTAAATAAAACATGAATAAAAATGCATTATTATTACTAGTATTATTTTCTTTTACTAATTTTATTTTTTCACAGTGTCCCACAGGAAATGTAATTTTATCTACACAAACTGATGTTAATAATTTTATTAACGATTATTCTACATGTGAAATCATTGATGGTGATCTAGAAATTGGGAATGTAACTGATATTTCTGGAATAAGTTCAATCAAAAGAATTGAGGGTACTTTAAGAATTAATTATTCAAATTTAACAACGTTATCTAATTTTTATAATCTAGAATATATTGGCAATCATTTCGAAGTAATTAATAATCAAAATTTAGTTTCTATTGAAAACTTTAATTCTTTACAATTTGTTGGCGGAACATTTGTTATAGATCAAAATAACAGTTTAACTACAATTAAAGAGTTTAATGCATTAACCGATATCGGGAATTTTTTTAATGTTATTTTTAATGTCTCTTTATTAACTATATCGGATTTTGACAATTTAACAAACGTATCAGGAGGCATCGGTATTTCTGGGAATAATGCCCTTTTAAGCATCCCTAATTTTAATCAATTATCGGGTTTTATGAGTAATCTATATATAATCGATAACAATTCCTTACTTACTCTTGAAGGCTTTAATTCTATAGTTAAAATAACTGTTTTAGAAATTATTGATAACAATAGTTTAATTCGTATTTCTGGGTTTTCAAATTTAGAAGAAGTTTCTGTTCAAATGAAAATTGGAGCCGATGAATATGACGAACAATCTTTAATTGAAATTCCTGAGTTTGATAATTTAAGTATCATAGGAGGAGGATTAGAGATAACTAATACTAAATTAACTAGTTTAACTGGATTTAATAATATTCAAGAAATTGGAAGTTTAGATCCTGATTGGAGAAACTTATATATTATTAATAATAGTGAATTAATAAGTATTGACGGTTTTAATAATCTTTCAAAAGTATATGGTGTATTTGGAATTAATTCTTGTAGCAACCTAACAGGTATTATAGGTTTTAGTAACTTAGTTGAAGTAAATAGTATTGCTATAGCATATAATTTATCTTTACAAACCTTGTCAGGTTTAGAAAATTTGGTTGTTGTTGGGGAAAGTGGAAGTTCATCCCAAAATTCAGAATTATCAATTGCTGGAAATTCAGAGTTATCTGATTGTTCTGCTCTTTGTAATTTGTTTGAAAATGGTGTTATTTACGGTTCAGTATTATTTCAGAATAACCCTTCTCAATGTAGTAGTGAAGCAGAAGTTATTAGTATTTGTTCACCTGATTTTGATAACGATGGCATATTAGATGAAGATGATTTAGATGATGATAATGATGGCATCTTAGATATAATTGAACAAAATGGAGATATAACTAGAGATACAGATAATGATGGATTTCCAGATTACCGTGATATCGATAGCGATAATGATGGTTGTTTTGATGTAGTTGAAGCAGGATTTACTGATGGTGATTCAAATGGAACACTTGGTGATTTACCTGATACAGTTGATATAAATGGGTTAATTATTGGAGAACCTGATGGATATGATATTCCTGCAGATGTGAATACAGATACAATCTATGATTTTCAACAAAACATTTTATTTGACGCTGGCGAAAATGGAAATTTAGAAATTTGTATAAACGCAAATACAGTAAATTTAATAGATTATTAACAGGAACTCCTGATTTAAATGGAATTTGGAGTCCAAGTTTAGCAAGTGGTACTAGTATATTTGACCCTTCAATTGATGTAGCAGGAACATATACATATACTGTTTCAAATGGAGCGTGTGGAACAGACTCGGCAGAAGTTGAAGTTACAATAGATATGCTTCCTAATGCTGGCGAAAATGGAAATTTGGAAATTTGTATAAACGCAAATACAGTAAATTTAATAGATTATTTAACAGGAACTCCTGATTTAAATGGAATTTGGAGTCCAAGTTTAGCAAGTGGTACTAGTATATTTGACCCTTCAATTGATGTAGCAGGAACATATACTTATACTGTTTCAAATGGAGCGTGTGGAACAGACTCAGCGGAAGTTGAAGTTGCACTAATTAATGTTTCAATAAACACAGATTTCGATATTAATATTACAGAAGTTGATTTAAATTATTATAATATAGAAATTGACATCAATCCTGTTTCAAACTATCTATATTCAATAAATGGAATTGATTTTCAACTTCAAAACACCTTCAATAATTTAATTGGGGGAAATTATACAATTTACGCTAATGAAATAGAAGGCTGTGAAAATTTTGTAAAAGATATTTCATTATTATATTTCCCGAATTTTTTCACGCCAAATAATGATGGAGTTAATGATGTTTGGAAGGTAGACAGTTTAATAAATCAAGAATATAGTATTAGAATTTTTGATAGATTTGGTAAATTAATTACCATACTTAACCGCTTCAATAATAGTTGGGATGGTAACTTTAACAGTCAAAAATTACCTTCTACTGATTATTGGTTTGTTGCTACACTTACTGAAGGTCGTATTTATAAAGGACATTTAACTTTAAAAAGATAACCTATTCTTCTAATTTTAAAATACTTGTAGTTCGTTTTCTAGTTTTTCTACACAATTCACTATCATCTATTAATGATTTTCCATAGGTTGGAATCATTTCTTTTATTAAATTTTGAGTTTTGGTAGTTGCTATTAGTTCAGGAAAACATTTTTCTATCAAATCTAACATAATACATACAGCCGTAGATGCTCCAGGAGAAGCACCGAGTAAAGCAGCGAGTGTAGTTTCTTTATCAGTTACTATTTCTGTACCAAATTTTAAAATTCCTCCTTCTTTTTTATCTTTTTTAATAATTTGAACACGTTGACCAGCAATTGCTAATTCCCAATCATCAAATCTTGCTGTTGGATAATACTGTTGCAACATTTCAAAGCGTTCTTCAGGAGATTGTGTAACCTGTTTTACCAAATATTTGGTGAGATGAAAATTGTCAATTCCTGCTTTAATCATTGGCCAAATATTATCTACTTCAAGTGATAAAGGCAAATCTAAATAAGAACCATTTTTCAAAAATTTAGTTGAAAATCCAGCATAAGGACCAAATAATAAGGAACGTTTACCATCCATCATTCTTGTGTCTAAATGCGGTACAGACATAGGAGGAGAGCCGTATGCTGCTTTACCATAAACTTTGGCTTCATGTTGTTTGATTACTTCTTCATTCGTACAACGAAGCCATTGTCCACTTATCGGAAAACCGCCATATCCTCGTCCTTCTGGAATGTCAGATTTTTCTAATAATTTTAAAGAACCTCCTCCAGCACCTATAAATACAAAATCTGAAGTAACAATATATTTGTTTTGAGTTGATAAGTCTTTAATGTCTATTTTCCAAGTAGCGTTAGATTGTTTTGTTAAATCACTAATTTCTTGTCCTAAATGTAGTGTAACGCCGTCTAAGGTTTGTAAATACGATATCATACTTCGCGTTATAGCACCAAAATTAACATCCGTACCAATTGGCATTCTTGTAACGGCAATTTTTTCTGATTTAGGACGGTTTTTCATCATCAACGGAATCCATTTTGAAATTTCATCGTAGTCTTCAGAATATTTCATATCTTCAAACATAGCGTATTGCTGTAATGCTTGATAACGCTTCTTAAGAAACAAAGTATTTTCATTTCCCCAAACAAAACTCATATGATCGATATCATTAATAAAAGGAAACTTGCTATAAAAGTCTGGTTCTTGTTTTAAGTATGCCCAAAATTGCTTTGAAATTTCAAATGATTGACTAATTTTTAAGGCTTTTTCTATATTTACATCTCCATTTTCAGTAAGTGGAGTATAGTTTAATTCACAAAAAGCAGAGTGTCCAGTTCCAGCATTGTTCCACGCTGCAGAACTTTCAGCACCTATTTTATCCAATCGTTCATAAATATCAATTAATACATTTGGCATTATTTTTTTGAGAATAATACCTAAAGTTGCGCTCATTATACCAGCGCCAATCAAGGTTATTTTTTTTGGTTGATTCATTTATTCTATCGTTCAATTTATTAATCAGAAAATTACATAAATATTTTGAATATCAAATAAAAAAAATGGTTTCTTATTTTTAAATTCAAATAAGAAACCATTAATTATAACTGAAGCGTAGTGCTGTATTCTAACAACCTTTACCGCAAGACGCTCCTTTTTTATGATTGCATGATTTTTTTCCTTTCATTCCGCATCCTTGTTCTTTTCCCATTTTTTTACCGTGCATTTCTTTCATATGCTGTCCCATCCATTTTGGTTGTTCTACTTGATTTTCATAGATATATGTTGCTATTTTCTCTAAATCTTCAGTAGGTAATGCTAATTTAGGCATTACTTTAAAACGTTTTACGGCTCCATACATTAAGGCTTTTTCTTCAGTTGGATTTTGAACCCAATTTACAACTGCATTTACAAAATCTGCTTTGTTGTCATATTTCCTTGAATAGTGCATTTTTACTGCTTTAAAAGGTGGAGCAATAATGGCATCATGTGATTCTGCTTGAGGGTTATGACATACATAGCAATTGTTTTTCATCAAAGTATAACCTTCGTCATCTGACTTTGTAACACTTTCTTTTTCAGAAGTTGAAATTGCTGCATATTGTTCTTTTTTGTTGATTTTTTTATCACAACTTGTAAATATAAGTGCAATAATGCTTACTAAAATTAGACTGTTTTTTTTCATTTTTATTTGGATTTATTATTGTTTAAGATTTAATTTTTAATTGCATTGATAATAAAGTCGGCTACTTGTGTTTTTCTATCTTCTATAAGTTGTTTAAAAGACTTTTTATCAAGTCCTATAATTCCTTGTATTAGAGGAGATGCTATAAATGGAAAGATATTTAGCGCCATTATATTTATAAATAGTTGTTGTGCATCAATAGGTTTAATAGTTCCGTTTTCAACTTCTAATGCTACTTGATTTTTAAATTTATCAATATTAGGAAAGCCTATTTGTTCTTTCATTTTATTGATAAATTCAGGATTTCTATTTAATTCATGTATAATAAAACTTGGTAAATAGGGATGTTTGATTATAAATGTAATATAATCTTTGGTAAAGTTTTTAATTTTATCTTCAATAGAAGAATCGTCATTTAAAACCGTATTTAATTGAGGTGCTAATAAAGAAAATGCGTTATTAAAAACGGCTTCAAACAGCATTTGTTTACTTCTGTAATAATAATGAAGCATCGATTTATTAATTCCAGCTTTATCAGCAATTTCTTGCATTCGCGCACCATCTAATCCTTTTTTTTGGAATATTTTTTTTGCTGCTTCTAAAATAATTTCTTCTGTAGTGTGATTTTTTGTTTTAGACATTGAAAATCGTTAGTTTAACCATACGGTTGACAAATATATTAAAATTATAGCGCTGTTTCTAATAATAATCGTTTAATTTAACAAAAAATTAGAACAATAATAGTCACAATGAAAGCATTAAAATTTAATTCAATTTCAGAATTTAAAACATCCAAAATAACCACTATGCCAATTAGTTCATGGTATGAAATCACTCAAGAAATGATTAATGATTTTGCTAAAGCAACCAATGATTATCAATGGATACACACTGATACTGAAAAAGCGGCAAAATTTTCACCCTTTAAGAAAACAATTGCACACGGTTTTTTATCAGTTTCTATGCTTTCAAAAATGATTGATGAAGTGATTACCATAAAAAGTATTAAAACAGGTTTTAATTATGGTTTAAACAAGGTGCGTTTTCCAAGTCCTGTTCCTGTTGATAGTAAAATACGATTGCATAGTAGTATCATACAAGTAGAAGATTATCCAAAAGGGATTAAAGTTACTTTTAATTGTAAAATTGAGATTGAAAACACTAAAAAACCTGCATGTATTGCAGAATTTATCATTTTATTGTTTGAATAATCTTTGAAAGCAATAATTTTGTTATTGGTTTACCATTTGCTATTTCTTTCAATTTTTCAAAAGTAATTTTAAAATCACATCCGTTTTTATAGGCACTACATCCATAGGCAGTTGAACCTTTAAGAATTGTACCTTTTTTACATTTCGGACAACTAATTTTGTCATTTATTTTTGTACGTAACTCTAAAACTAACTGAAATTGGTCGTCAAATCTTATTAAACCTTCAGAAGTACCATTATCCGTTTTAAAACCTTTTAAATTTACTGTAGAACCTTTTTTCAAAAGCCTGCTATATTGATTTTCTGATATTTTTTTTTGTAGGTAAACAAACTGTAATAAAAAATCACACCCATTTTTAAAATTACTGCAACCATATGCTTTAGAGCCTTTTAGAAGTTTTCCTTGTTTGCATTTAGGACATAAACTGCCAACAACTTTTGATGTCTCTTTTTTTTGTGATGATTTTATTTTTTTAGCAGAAACGGTATGTGATATATTGGCTCTTACAGTTTCACTACGAACTTCATAAACCAAATTATCAACCATTCTTTTCATATTTTTAATAAAAGTTCCTGCGCTAAAATTCCCTTTTTCAATTTCCTTTAATTGTTTTTCCCAACTTCCTGTTAACTCGGCAGATTTGAGCAATTCATTGTTAATAATATCAATTAATTGAATGCCAGTAGGAGTAGGGAGCAACTGCTTTTTCTTACGGATGATATATTTTCGTCTAAAGAGTGTTTCTATGATATTGGCACGAGTAGATGGTCTACCAATACCGTTTTCTTTCATTAATTCACGCATTTCATCATCGTCAACTTGTTTTCCAGCCGTTTCCATTGCTCTAAGCAATGTAGCCTCTGTAAATTGATTTGGTGCTTTGGTTTGCTTTTCGGTAAATGTTGGTTGATGTATTCCTTTTTCTCCTTTGATAAAATTAGGAAGTAATCCTGTTTCTTTTTTCTTTGATGTATTTGAATTAGTATTTTCAAAAACAATTCGCCAACCTTTTTCTAATATTTCTTTTCCTGATGTTCTAAATGGTACATCTGCAGTATTACCAATGACAACAGTATTTGACACACTACAATCATCATAAAAAACGGCAATAAAACGTTTTACTATTATATCATATACTTGTTGTTGATTGTATTGCAGTTTTATTTGAACTCCTGTTGGAATAATTGCATGGTGATCGGTAACTTTTTTATCATTAAAGACTTTGGAAGATTTTTTTATCTTTTTACCTAATAAAACAGCTGTTAATTGCTGATAATTTGTCAAGTTTTTTAGAATACCTTCAACTTTCGGATATACATCATTTGGTAAAAAAGTAGTATCTACCCTTGGATATGTAACTACTTTTTGTTCGTATAGTTTTTGTACAATTTTAAGTGTTTCATCTGCAGTGAAACCGAACTTAGTATTACAATATACTTGCAAACCTGTTAAATCGAATAGTTTTGGAGCGTATTCTTTGCCTTTTTTCTTGGTTACGGATACAATTTCAAATTCACTTTCTTTTATTTTGTTTGCTAATTGTTCTCCATCTTCCATTTTTAAAAAACGCCCTTCTGTATAACTAAATAAGGTGTTTTTATAAATCGTTTGAAGTTCCCAATACGGTTGCGGTTTGAAATTTTCAATTTCTTTAAAACGATTAACAACCATTGCTAGCGTAGGAGTTTGTACTCTTCCTACTGATAGCATTTGTTTATAACCTCCATGTTTAACAGTGTATAATCGTGTTGCGTTCATGCCAAGTAACCAATCTCCAATAGCACGAGAAAATCCTGCGTAAAATAGATTGTCATAATCTTCAGAAGGTTTTAAATTGTTAAATCCTTCTTTGATGGCTTCCGTTGTTAATGATGAAATCCACAAACGCTTTACTTCGCCTTTATAATCGGCTTGATTGAGTACCCAACGCTGTATTAATTCTCCTTCTTGACCAGCATCACCACAATTTATAACTACAGTTGCTTTGTCAAATAAACTTTTTACGATATTAAATTGTTTTTTAATACCTGTATTATCAACAACTTTGGTTTTAAATTTTTCGGGAAGTAAGGGTAAATTATTTAAATCCCAACTTTTCCAATGAGGCTTGTAGTCATTGGGTTCGTATAGCGTACAAAGATGACCAAAAGTATAAGTAACTGCATAGCCATTTCCTTCGTAATAGCCATCTCGTTTGGTATTTGCACCTAAAACTGTGGCAATTTCACGTGCAACGGATGGTTTTTCAGCAATACATACTTTCACTTATACAATTTTAATATT
This sequence comes from uncultured Lutibacter sp., assembly GCA_947311835.1. Classification (GTDB taxonomy): domain Bacteria; phylum Bacteroidota; class Bacteroidia; order Flavobacteriales; family Flavobacteriaceae; genus Urechidicola. The sequence goes on from CAMZLV010000010.1 coordinate 8,739, forward strand.
AATAGACTTTCACAAAAATAGAAATAATACTTTGAAGATTTGTTTTTAGTTAAATAAAATGTTAAAATTCTTATTAAGTAACAAATGTCACAATAATAGGGTTTAATAAACACCTAAATTTGCCTTATAAACATATAAATAGATAAACATGAAAAAAATATTAGTACTATTTGTCGCCATAATTTTTACAACCTACGCAAACGCTCAGCAAGGACAGGGCAGAGGTAGAGGAGGTAATCGCCAAGGGCAACAACAAGGTCAGGGACAAAATAAACTACAAGAATTTAAAGCTGATAATGCAGTTGGAATTATTGTATATGATGCTGATGAAATTATAAAAAAAACCAAGGTTAAAGATAAAAATACTAAATATCTAATTACCAAGGCTGTTAATTCATTTAATCAACAATTAGTTGAAATAAAATTTATAAATGCTGAAAAATTAGAAGAGGTTACAACTCTTGTAAATCTTAAGAGAAAAGAAGCAATGGCTAATAGAAATATGGAAGAGATGAAAAGCATTCAATCTTCTGCAAAAGAATTACTAAAGCCTATAAAACAACAAGTAAAAGCAGAAGAAAAGATATTAAATAACCAATTTAAAGAACTTTTGAACGAGAAGCAATTTAAAAAATGGGAAAAATATCAAAAAGCAAAAAAACGTGCTTTAAAACCAAAAGGAATGTCACAAGGAAATAAGCAACAAAAAGGAAATGGACAGCATAAAGGTCAAGGAGGCGGAATGGGTCGAGGCAGGCATTAGTCTGTTTTTACTGGTAAATCTTTTAAAAAATAGTTATAAACGTAAGTTAAAACTAAAATAAATAACGCTGCAACAACTCCTATAATAACATCATAGTATGCATGAGCAGAAAGTGCAATCCGAATTAAAATAGTGGCAAAAACAAATGATGAATATCTGAAAATTTTATAATAATTGAGTGTATAGCGCAATGCAATAAGTACAATAATTATATCACTAAAAATAAGAACGGTATAAAACGTTTTGAAAGAGTGCAAGTATGTACCTGTTTGAATAAGTGTTTTTATATCTATAAACCCTACAACAGCAA
>CAMZLV010000011.1 GCA_947311835.1 uncultured Lutibacter sp.
GAAGTTTTTTTATCAGAAAACTCAATGTTTAATTTGTATTGAAAAGCTTCAATTTCTTCAGAGTAAGTTTGTGTTTTGTTTTGATTACAACCAATAACTGAAAATGTAATTAGCAGTAAAAAAATGTAGGTTTTCATTTGTGATTTAATTTTTAAATTACTACATATTTCGTCTATACTGTCCTCCAACGCTAAACAAAGCATTGGTTATTTGACCTAAAGAGCAAACTTTAGAAGCTTCCATCAATTGCTCAAAAATATTTTCATTATTGATCGATTTTTCTTGCAATAGTTTTAGTTGTTCCGCTACTTTATTGGTATTTCCTTTATTGAGGTTTTGTACCACTTCAATTTGATATTTTTTCTCTTCTTCTGTAGCACGAATAACTTCTTTTGGTATTTCGGTTGGAGATCCTTTAGAACTTAAAAACGTATTTACACCAATAATTGGAAATTCGCCTGTATGTTTTAAGGTTTCATAATACAAACTTTCTTCTTGTATTTTGCTGCGCTGATACATCGTTTCCATAGCGCCTAAAACACCTCCACGTTCTGTAATTCTATCAAATTCTATATAGATGGCTTCTTCTACTAAGTCAGTCAATTCTTCTATAATAAATGCGCCTTGAATCGGATTTTCGTTTTTTGCTAATCCTAATTCTTTGTTGATGATTAATTGAATTGCCATCGCTCTACGAACACTCTCTTCAGTTGGAGTAGTAATGGCTTCGTCATACGCATTGGTATGTAGTGAATTGCAATTATCGTAAATAGCATATAAGGCTTGAAGAGAAGTTCTAATATCATTAAAATCAATTTCTTGTGCGTGTAATGAGCGTCCTGAAGTTTGAATATGATATTTTAACATTTGCGCTCTTTCGTTTGCACCGTATTTATTTTTCATTGCTTTTGCCCAAATTCTACGTGCAACACGACCAATTACCGAATACTCAGGATCAATTCCATTTGAGAAGAAAAACGAAAGGTTTGGTCCAAATTTATTGATGTCCATACCACGAGAAAGGTAGTATTCTACATAAGTAAATCCGTTAGAAAGCGTAAATGCTAATTGTGAAATCGGATTTGCTCCAGCCTCAGCAATATGATAACCTGAAATAGAAACTGAATAAAAATTACGAATACCATTTTCAATAAAATATTCTTGCACATCTCCCATTAATCGTAAGGCAAATTCTGTAGAAAAAATACACGTATTTTGCGCTTGATCTTCTTTTAAAATATCTGCTTGTACGGTACCGCGAACTTTAGCAATGGTTTCGTATTTAATTTTGGTGTAAATTTCTTGAGGTAGCACTTCATCACCTGTAACGCCAAGTAACATCAGTCCTAAACCGTTATTTCCTTCTGGTAAATCACCTTGGTACGATGGTCTTACAACACCTTTTTTAGCGTAAATTGCTTTTATTTTGACTTCAACATCCTTTTTTAATTCATTCTCAACAATATATTTTTCACATTCTTGATCAATGGCTGCATTCATAAAAAATCCAAGTAACATTGGCGCAGGACCATTGATAGTCATAGAAACAGAAGTCATCGGATTGGTCAATTCAAAACCTGAATACAACTTTTTAAGGTCGTCTAAACAGCAAATTGAAACTCCAGCATTTCCGATTTTACCATAAATATCTGGTCGAATGTTTGGGTCGTTTCCATATAGCGTAACGCTGTCAAAAGCAGTTGATAAACGCTTGGCATCCATTCCCGCGCTAACGTAGTGAAAACGTCTGTTAGTACGTTCTGGACCTCCTTCACCTGCAAACATACGTGTTGGGTCTTCTCCTGTGCGTTTAAACGGATAAATTCCTGCTGCAAACGGGAATTTTCCCGGAAGATTTTCGGTTAATGTCCAATACAGAATATCTCCCCAAGCCTCGTATTTTGGCAGCGAAATTTTTGGTATTTCTAATTGCGATAACGAAGTTGTATGTGTTTTTATGTTTATTTCTTTATCTCTAACTTTAAATGTATAAACTTCGTTTTTGTAACGCTCCATCGTGTCTTTCCAAGTTAAAATAGTTTGCCAATGATGTGGATTTAAGTCCATTTTTACACGAGCAAATTCTTTTAAGAGGAGATTTAAAAACGCATCGTTCTCGACTGCGCTCGAACTGACATTTAACTTGTCATTCTGAGTCAAACGAAGAATCTCATCTTCATTTAAACCGTTTTCTGTTAAAAAGTTTTCTTTTTTGGTAGTTTTACTATTTGCTACCGAAAGGATGGTTTTATAAATACCAAATAATTTTTGAGCAATTTCTTTTTGTTTTTGAACTTCTGAAAAATAATTGCGATTAATTTCGGTAATTTCGGATAAATAACGCGTTCTATTTGGCGGAATAATGAACTGTTTTTGGCTCATTTCCGAAGTGATTTCAAAGGAACTCTTTAGATTACTATCGCTAAATTTTTTATTAATTTCATTAACTATAGCACGATACAAACTATTCATTCCAGGATCGTTAAACTGGCTAGCGATTGTTCCGTAAACTGGCATATCATCCATAGGCGTATCCCAAAGATTATGATTGCGCAAATATTGTTTTTTTACATCACGAAGTGCATCTAAAGCACCTCTTTTGTCAAATTTGTTTAGTGCAATTAAATCGGCAAAATCAAGCATATCAATTTTTTCTAACTGCGTTGCTGCACCATATTCAGGAGTCATTACGTACAACGACAAATCAGAATGTTCGGTAATTTCGGTATCGCTTTGACCAATACCAGAAGTTTCTAAAATTATCAAGTCATAATTGGCAACTTGCAATACTTCAATTGCGTGCGCTACGTGTTTGGATAAGGCTAAATTAGATTGTCTTGTAGCAAGCGAACGCATATAAACGCGATCGTTTTTAATGGCATTCATTCTAATTCTATCGCCAAGCAATGCACCACCAGTTTTTCTTTTGGAAGGGTCTACCGATACAATTGCAATTTCTTTTTCAGGAAAATCTAATAAAAATCTGCGCACCAATTCGTCAACTAATGAGGATTTTCCCGCTCCACCAGTTCCAGTAATGCCTAAAACAGGAATATTATTTTTAACTGGTTTAAACGTTTTTTCAAAGACTTCTAGTTTATTTTCGGCAAGTGAAATATATCTTGCTATTGCATTTACATCTTTTTCTTTTATTTTTTCTTGTTTAGGAATGCTTAAATCGGCAACATTAAAATCGCATTTTTCAATCATATCGTTAATCATACCTTGTAAACCCATTTCACGACCATCATCTGGAGAATAAATACGTGTGATGCCATAATCCATCAAATCTTTAATTTCCGAAGGAAGGATAACACCACCACCACCACCAAAAATTTTGATTTGTGGTGCACCTTTTTCTTGTAGCAAATCGTGCATATATTTAAAATACTCGTTGTGTCCACCTTGATAGGAAGTCATTGCAATAGCATTTGCATCCTCTTGAATAGCAGTGTTTACTACTTCTTCAACACTTCTATCATGACCTAAATGAATAACTTCAACTCCTGTAGATTGAATGATTCTACGCATAATGTTGATAGCAGCATCGTGTCCATCAAAAAGAGAAGCAGCAGTTACAATTCGTATTTTATTTTTTGGTTTATATGGTGTGATTTGTTCCATTTATTGTGTGTAAATTTGATGTGCAATTTACGTAATTAAATTAGATTTTGTGAAAGGAGAATAACTAATATAGCTGATTCTAGTTTCTTCATAAAGGATAGTATAATAACTTTTAGTCATAACTTTTGGTTATTACAATAGTATTTTTTATATTTGAATGCTAATTTTTATAAGATGTACCACAGAACGCTTGCCAGTATTTTTAATAAAAACACCAGAGGAAAAGCAGTTGTAATTGTAGGGGCTCGGCAAGTTGGAAAAACCACACTTATAAAAAATGCTTTAAAAAATAAAGAGTTTTTGTTTTTAGATGCCGATGATCCAACAGTTAGAAGGTTATTAACACATCCTAATACAGCACAAATTCAAAATATTTTAGGTGCTTTTAAAATTGTTTTTATTGATGAAGCTCAACGGATTGAAGATATTGGCTTAACGCTAAAGATTATTACCGATCAGTTTCCTCATATACAACTTTACGTATCAGGTTCTTCCTCTTTTGAATTAGGCAATAAACTAAATGAACCGTTAACAGGTAGAAAATGGGAGTATGAGTTATTTCCAATTTCTTGGGAAGAATACGAATCAAAAGTTGGCTATGTAATAGCAGAGCAAAATTTAGAAAACAGATTGCTGTTTGGTATGTATCCTGAAGTTTTAAACGATAAAGGAAACGAAAGAAATGTATTAAAAAACTTAGCAAGCAGTTATTTATATAGAGATATATTAGCTTTTTCGGATATTAGAAAGCCTGAAGTCCTCGATAATTTACTCTTGGCATTAGCGCTTCAAATAGGGAATGAAGTAAACTATAATGAATTGGCACAAACTGTTGGCGTAAATAAAAATACCATTCAAAAATACATTACTATTCTTGAAAAAGCATATATTGTTTTTAGATTAAATAGTTTTAGTAGAAACTTGAGAAATGAAATAAAACGCAATAGAAAAATATATTTTTATGATAATGGTATCCGTAATATGATTATTGGCAATTTTAATTCGCTTGAACTACGAAATGACAAAGGTGCTTTGTGGGAAAACTTCTTAATAGCTGAGCGTTTAAAACAAAATAGTTATAAAAGCACATTTGCAAGAATGTATTTTTGGCGTACCAAACAGCAACAAGAAGTTGATTTTGTTGAAGAAAAAAATGGAAAAATTTACGGTACTGAATTCAAATGGAAAATAAGAAAACAGCAGAAATTACCGACAACTTTTGTAAAAACATATCATGCCAAAACACAAGTTATTGATAAGGATAATTTTAGAGATTTTGTTATAATAACATAGACATTGCTCGTTTTTCTTTTTTGATACAAATAGGATAAATACTAATTTTTAATATAAAATATGAACCGATTTTTATTTCTAGCATTCTTTTTAATTTTCTCATGCAAACAAACAAATGTTAAGAGAAAAAGTGTCTCAAATTTTAAAAGCGATATGACTATATCCTTCGGTTCGTGTAACAATCAAAGGATACAAAATGTACTGTTCGATGAAATTTTAAAGAACAAACCTGAAGTATTTATTTGGGGAGGCGATGTAATTTATTCTGATACTGATGATGTTAAAATATTAGAAGAAAACTATCATAAATTTGAGTCTGATACAGTTTATCAAAATTTTAAATCAAAAACCAAAGTTATTGGTACTTGGGATGATCATGACTATGCGTTAAATGACGGAGGATTTGAAAATCCTATCAAAAAAGAAGCACAACAATTGTTTTTAGATTTTTTAGATGTTCCTACGAATGATGTTAGACGAAATAGGGAAGGAGTTTACTATTCTGAACTGCTAAAAAAAGATAGTTTTACAGTAAAAATTATAGTATTAGATACGCGTTATTTTAGAACAAAACTGACAAAAGATGGTACAGGAAAAAAGCGTTATGTCCCAAACCAATATGGCGAAGGAACAATGCTTGGAGCGCAGCAGTGGCAATGGCTAGAAAATGAATTGGCAACTTCAAAAGCAAATTTCAACATTATTGTGAGTAGCATACAATTTTTATCAAATCAACACGGTTTTGAAACTTGGGGAACGATGCCGCACGAAGTAGACAAATTAGAGCGCTTAATTGTAAAAAATAAAACAAAAAACACAATTATTTTATCAGGAGATAGGCATATTGCTGAAATTTCTAGTAAAAATATTGGCGCATATCATACATCTTTAATTGATTTTACTTCAAGTGGAATGACGCATGCTTATGCGAGTTTTCATGGTGAAAACAATCCGTATAGAGTTACAGATGTGGTTTCTGAAATTAATTTTGGTTTGTTAAAATTTGACTTTGATAACAATACTGTTTTGTTTGAAATAAGAGGGAAAAACAATAATCTTTTAGAATCGTTTGTGCAGCGTTATTAGTGTTTTTTATGATGTAAATACCTTTTATTAGTAAGGTTTTGTTATTTCTGAAAATAAATAAACTAAATGTACTGTTGTTTAGATTCTTCACTACCGTTCAGAATGACACAAAAGTGTTTAGAATTACGGAAAGCAATTTGTACTTGTCATATTGAGCATAGCGAAATATCTCATTAGTATATGAATATTATATTTTACAAGTATTCAACCCTTTTCTTAGGCCGTACTCACTTTAATTAGGAAAATACGTTTTTTTGTAATAACTTTGTACATACAAAAAGTAATAAAAATGGAAGTATCAGTTATAAAAATAGGAAATTCTAAAGGAATACGTTTTAGCAAAACAATTTTAGAAAAATACAATATTAAGGATAAGGTACACTTAATTCTTGAAAAAGGAAAAATAATCATACAGCCAATAGCAACACCAAGAAAAGGATGGGAAGAAGCATTTGAAAAAATGAATCAAAACGGTGATGATAGATTGTTGTTTGAGGATGTTTTTGAAGATGAAACTCTTGAAGAATGGAATTAAACCAATACGACATTGTTCTAGTCAATCTAAATCCAACAATTGGTACCGAAATAAAAAAAACAAGACCTTGTATTATTATTTCACCAGATGAGATGAACAAACACTTGAGAACCATCGTGATTGCACCTATGACCACAAGTTCAAAGAACTATCCTACACGAATTGAAATTAATCACAACAATAAAAAAGGTTGGATAGTAATTGATCAAATACGAACAGTTGATAAGCAAAGAATCATTAAAGTGCTTGGTACAATGACGATATCTGAAATCAAAGAAGTAAAATTGGTGCTTAAAGAAACTTTTGTGGATTAAATTTGTTTAATAGATGCTTCACTATCGTTCAGAATGACACAAAAGTGTTTAGAATTATGAAAAGCGATTTGTACTTGTCAAAATCAGAAATAAAGCAATAAACTTGTGCAATTAAATTTTACATTATATCGTTATTTTTTTAATCCTAAATCTTTAGCTAATTCTTTATAAATATCAGCATTCAAATATAAAATTTGACAATCGTTACATTTATTTTTAGTTTCTTTAGCAAAAATTATATTTTCTTCAATTGCTTTTTTAGGGTAGTATGTTGACCAAAAACATAAAATGGAATACTTTGTTTTATGAATAGACTCATTTAAACCGACATACGTCTTTAAAAAATCAGTATTTGAAATACTGTCTATTTCAAGTTCGTCAAGTTTATTAACGCTATTTAAATTACCAACAGAGCATTCTCCTTTAGTGGTTTTTAGAATATTAGCATTTTGATCAATAATTTTAATTCCAATATTTTGTAAAGAAAACTTTTGTCTTTATATGTTTTTTTTAATAAATCTTTGTTTAAATAAAAAGTATTGTCCTGTTGTATGCCGTAAGAGTTGCCAATATTTATGGTTTCTTTTAAAGAGTATTTGCCAACTGTATAGTTGTTACAAGTTGCTAAACTAATAAGTGTTATAAATGCGAATATTTTCATTTTTTTTTCTTGTATTTTCTAATTAAGCCAAAAGCAAGTATAGTTAAAAAACCAATTATTAAATATTTTATAAATTCATCCATAATTATATATATTAAAAGTTATTTTAGTTAACGTATAACTACATATCAATATTAAGGTGAATAAACCTAAAAAACAAGGTTTTTTTTTTTACAAATTATTGACAGTAAATAAGTTACATTCAAATTTCAGTCATTTTAACACAACAAAAGTGAAAAAATATTTTCTGAAATTCTTTGAAAACGGCAGATAATTGTTTTATTTTCAATGTAATTGCTTTTTTTTACAGATAATTCAAAAAATTACGGCTTTTACGCGTAAGTAAATAATTTGGGTTGTCTTCGTTTTTATACGCTTCGCGCTCAAAAGAAATGTTTTTGTAGGCTTTATGCCAGTTTTTATACTGTAATAATCGTATTAAAAACTCTATAAAATACCAAACAAAAAAGAACAGCCAAAACAATTCTATTTGTTGCTTTAAATGTATCTTTTCGTGGTTTATAAGGGTTGTGTTATTTTTTAAGTCAGTACTTTTTAAAAAGATAAAAGGATATATGGTAAGTCCTATATATTTTTTTGGAATTATATGTTTGAAAATGAGTATCATCACGATAAAGATAACAAATAGTAAGCCAAATTTAAGTTGAGGTCTTTGTTTTTATTAATTGTAATCAAATCTATTGTCAAGTGTCTAAAAGAGCAACGGTCTAACGTCTTGTTAAAATGTCATAAATCGTCACATCTACCGTCAAGTGTCTAATAGTTCAACGGTCTAGCGTCTTATAAAAAATGTCATAAATCGTCATATCTACCGTCAAGTGTCTAACAGAGCAACGGTCTAACGTCTTGTTAAATCGTCATAAATAGTCACGTCTACCGTCAAGTGTCTAATAGTTCAACGGTCTAGCGTCTTATAAAAAATGTCATAAATCGTCACGTCTACCGTCAAGTATCTAACAGAGCAACGGTCTAACGTCTTAAGAAGTTCTTTCACCAACTCCTTTTTCTTGGTATGATTATTGATGCTTTAAAGTGATTAATTATTGTAAAAACAATTAAACTTAAATAAAATGAGATTTATAAAATTACTACCATTAACATTACTGTTTTTCGCAGTTTCTTGTTCAACGGTTCGCGTTTCAACAGATTATGATACCAAGATTGATTTTAATCAATATAAAACATTCGCGTTTTACAAAAAAGGAATAGATAAAGTAGATATTTCAGATTTAGATAAACGTAGAATTTTACGCGCTATTGAGTCAGAAATGTTGGCAAAGGGAATGAAAAAATCTAAAAATCCGGATGTAATCGTAAATATTTTTGCAAAGTCAGCAAAACGTGTGCAAGTTTATAATGACTATAATTATTTTTGGCGTCCTTGGTATTACGGTCCTAATTTTGGAACAAGAATATCACAATATAATGAAGGAACGCTATTTATTGATTTGATAGATAATAAAAAGAAAGAATTGGTGTGGCAAGGTATAGGAAGTGGCGCATTGGTTATGAACAATCCAACCAAAAAAGATGTGCGAATAAAAGAGTTTGTTGCCAAAATCATGGCAAAATATCCACCATTTTCTAAATAAAACTTCAGAAATATTTGATAGAAACGTTCCAATGTTTAGAGCGTTTCTTATTTTTGTATTATGTCATATAACGATTTACCCAAATTAGAATCCGAAGATTATTATACAAATGAGCAAGGCTATCGTGTTTTTACAGAAAAATATCACTTAAAAAGAGGATATTGCTGTAAAAATGGTTGTAAACATTGTCCGTATGGATATGATAAAAAAACAGGGAAATTAAAGAAATAAACAAATGATAAAGAAAATTTTTGCAGTACTATTTATAGTGCAATTTATGTCTTGTGCAGAATTAAATCAAGTGATTAATCAGTTGCCAAATGGCGGACTAACGAATGATCAAATAGCAGGAGGTTTGCGAGAGGCATTGGATAACGGAATAAAAAATCAAGTAAATACCTTAGCCTTAAAAGATGGTTTTTATAAAAATGAATTGGTTAAAATCGTGTTGCCACAAGAGTTACAAAAAGTAGATAAAGCACTGCGTTCAATAGGTTTGTCTAGTTTGGCAGATGAAGGGTTGAAAGTGCTTAATAGAGCAGCAGAAGATGCTGTTGGAGAAGCGATACCTGTTTTTGCAAATGCTATAAAAAACATGAGTTTTAACGATGCTAAAAATATTTTATTGGGCGATAATAATGCTGCAACGCTCTATTTACAAGGGCAAACTTCTACTGATTTGTATCAAAAATTTCATCCAATAATTAATAATTCGTTTCAAAAAGTTGGAGCAGATGAAATATGGGAAAATCTGATAAATAGATATAATAAAATACCCTTTACCAAAAGTGTAAATCCAGATTTAACAAGTTATGTAACAGATGAGGCTTTAAAAGGCGTGTATAAAATGGTAGCAGTTGAAGAAAAAGATATTAGAACAAAAATTGGAAAGCGAACTTCCGACTTATTGCGAAAAGTATTTGCACTTCAAGATACTAAAAAATAGGTTTTGAGTTTTGTTTTATTGCGAATTGCTAAGTGTGATTCTCAATTTTTTAAAATATTCAAAAGCGCCTAATAATCGAGAGCCATACCACGAAAAATATTCGCCATCAACTAAAACTATTTTGGTTTCAGGAAAGTTTTGTTTTAATTCTGAGATGTGTTTTTCTTTAAAAGGATAAGGTTCGCTTGATAAAAAGATAGCGTCAAGATTTTTATCGCCTAATTTTTCAATATTTATCTCAGGATAGCGCTCGAGGTTTTGAAAGCAATTTTCATATTTGTTTATCTTTAATAAATGATTGATAAAGGTATTATTTGCTGCAACCATCCACGGTTTTTTCCAAATAAAATAAGCGACATTTAGCGAGTTTGTGTTGCTGATAAATGTTTCTAATTCGTTTTTTGAATCTGTAATTTTATCAATTATTTCAGTAGCTTTTTTTTCGCAGTTAAAAAGTTGACCGTATTGAAACATCAATTCTAAAGCATCATCTAAAGTAAAAATATCAGAAACATGTGTTGGAGCGATTTTTCTACATTGCGTTACAATTTCTTTGGTATTTTCCTCTTTATTACACAGTATTATTGTAGGTTTTAACGCCTTAATTCTATCAATATGAATGTTTTTAGTGCCTCCAACAACCGTTTTTGTTTTGGTTAAATGATTAGGGTGAATACAAAATTTAGTTACACCAACAAGGTGTTTTTCTAGACCTAAAGCAACCAATAATTCGGTTTGACTTGGCACCAATGAAACGATTCGCAACGGACTTTTGGAAATAGTTATTGCGCTGTTGGTTTTGTCTATAACCGTTTTCATTTTAACAATTTGCTAAAATATGTTCCATTTCTTGCTGTAATTCTTTCGCTTTTTTTGCGGCTTTTTTAGCAAAATCGGTATCGTTTCCTGCATAAATAATTCCTCGAGAAGAGTTGATTAATAAACCGACATCTTTTGTTAATCCGTATTTACAAACATCTTGTAAATTTCCGCCTTGTGCGCCAATTCCAGGAACTAGCAAAAAATGATTCGGAACAATTTCTCGGATACTTTTAAAATAAGAAGCCTTCGTTGCGCCGACTACAAACATCAAATTAGTGCTGTTTTTCCAAGTCAATGCTTTTTGTAAAACTTCTTTGTAAAGTTCGTTACCGTTGACTTTCATTCCTTGAAAATCGAGTCCACCTTTATTAGAAGTTAGGGCTAAAAGTATGGTAAACTTATTTTCAAAAGCCAAAAAAGGCTCTACAGAATCACTTCCCATATAAGGCGCAACCGTAACTGAATTGAAATTTAAATCTTCAAAAAAAGCTTTGGCATACATTGTCGAAGTATTACCAATATCTCCGCGTTTTGCATCAGCAATAGTAAATATTTCAGGATAATTTGCATTTAAATATTCAATCGTTTTTTCTAATGATTTCCAACCTTTTAAACCGTATGCTTCATAAAAAGCTGTGTTTGGTTTGTATGCAACAGCAAGATGATGAGTAGCGTCTATAATTTGTTTGTTAAATTCAAAAATAGGATCTTCAAATTCTAATAAATGCGAAGGGATTTTAGTAATATCAACATCTAAACCAATACATAAAAATGATTTTTTTTTATTGATTTGATAAATAAGTTCTTTTTTTGTCATTTTAGATGATAAATGCGTTTGGCAAATGTAATCATTTTGTTAGATTAACTTATATTTGTATAAATAAAAAACACAATCAAATGAGAAGCAAAATTGTAGCAGGAAACTGGAAAATGAACAAAAACTTGAGTGAATCAATAGCGTTAACTCGCGAAATAATAACAAATGTAGCAGGTAAATTGGCTGCCGATGTGCGTGTAATTATTGCGCCTACTTTTGTGAGTCTTTCAGATGTTAGTAAGATTGTAAAAGATACAAATGTAGAAGTTGCGGCTCAGAATATGCATTTTGCTGAAAACGGTGCTTTTACAGGTGAAATTTCTGCAAATATGTTACAAGATATTGGTATTTCTACTGTTATTTTAGGGCATTCAGAGCGTAGAGCATATTTTGGAGAAACAGATGAATTACTTGTAAAAAAAGTAAATACAGCATTAAAAAATCAGTTAGAAATTATTTTTTGTTTTGGTGAAGAATTGGCAGATAGAAAGTCTGAAAATTATTTTACTATTGTTGAAAATCAATTAAAAAACGCTCTTTTTCATTTATCTGAAAAAGAATGGAACGGCATAATATTGGCTTACGAGCCAGTTTGGGCGATTGGTACTGGCGAAACGGCTAGTCCTGAACAAGCGCAAGAAATGCATGCTTTTATTCGTAAAATAGTTGCCGAAAAATATGGAGATAATTTGGCAAATTCTATTTCAATTTTATATGGAGGAAGTGTGAAACCTACAAATGCACAAGAAATTTTTTCAAAACCTGACGTTGATGGTGGATTGATTGGAGGCGCAGCTTTAAAGGCTGAAGATTTTACGGCAATTATTAAAGCGATATAAGTTATATGGACAATATTTATATAGAATACACTTTTAAAGTAAGTTCTAAAGAACCAGCAACCGAAATATTGATTGCTGAATTAGGAAATATTGGTTTTGAAAGTTTTGTTGAAAACGAAGATGGAGTAGTGGCATACATTCAAAAAAACGATTGGAATCCAACTGATTTAAATGCTGTTTTTGTTTTAACTTCGGATGAGTTTGATATTGAATATCAGCACGTAGAAATTGAGCAAACCAACTGGAATAGCGAATGGGAAAAGAATTTTGAACCAATAGAAGTAGATGGTTTGGTAAGTGTTCGTGCGCCATTTCATACAAATAAAAGTTTAAAATACGATATCGTTATTGAGCCAAAAATGAGTTTTGGAACAGGTCATCATGAAACTACACATTTGATGATTCAGCATTTGTTACAACTCAATTTAGCCAATAAAAAAGTGTTGGATATGGGGTGTGGAACAGGGATTTTAGCCATATTCGCTGAACTAAAAGGCGCAAAACCTATTGATGCTATTGATATTGATAATTGGTGTTATGAAAATTCGATTGAAAATGTTGAGCGAAATAAATGTAGTAATATAATAGTTTTTGAAGGAGATGCATCACTGCTAATTAATAAAAAATACGATGTAATTATTGCAAATATCAATAGAAATATTTTACTTGCTGATATTAAAACATATACCAATTGTTTAGAGGATAATGGTGTTTTATTGCTTAGCGGATTTTATCAAGAAGATATTCCTATAATTGATAAAGAAGTGTCAGAATACGGTTTAAAATTGGATACAATTTTAGAGAAAAACAATTGGGTTGCTTTAAAATATACAAAATAAAAATACTTTTTGAGAGTTTACTAATTAATGATGAGTACAAAAGAAAAAATACAAGAAGACGTTGATGTGCTGGAGCAAGAGACAAGAAAATATGAAATCGTATTACATAATGATGATGTAAATACGTTTGACTTTGTGATAGACTCTTTAATTGATGTATGTGAACATACTTTAGAACAAGCAGAACAATGTACGATTCTTGTGCATTACAAAGGAAAATGTACTGTTAAAACAGGTGAATTTGATTATTTAAAACCGCGTTGTTCAAAATTACTTTCCTTAGGTCTTTCAGCAGAAATAGTTTAAATTATTTTAGGAGTTAAGTTTGTTAAAATCTTACTAAAACGAGTTTTCGATACAATTTGTAAAAAATGTGATCGTTTTATAACTAAATGTTAAAATAATAACAATGGCAAAAAATTACGTATTAATAATTTAAAATACAGTAATTATGAAATCGTATAACAAAATTTCACATAGAACAACGTTTATAGTTGTTTGGCTAGCAATTGGAATCATTTCTTCTGCCATAGCAATAACATTTGTAGTTGGATTGAGAACAATTTTTCAGCAGATATTTGTTTAATCAGAGAAGTATCTAAAAAATAAAATCCCAAACATATTTTATATGTTTGGGATTAATAGTGACCTCGATAGGATTCAAACCTATAACCTTCTGAGCCGTAATCAGATGCGCTATTCAGTTGCGCCACGAGGCCATTTTGAGGATGCAAAGATACTTTTTTTTATGGATATTGGAAAAGAAATATATTATATTTCATTGTTATTAGAGTAAAAATATGAGTTTTTTTTAAAAATCTTAATTTTTGTTGTACCCAAACTCTCTTGTCATAAGAGATTTTTTCCACCAGTTTTCACGATTGATAATTATTTTGTCTTCAATAGTTGATTTGTAGATGTCTAAGATGGAATACCGAAAGTTGTTTTTTATGTAGTTAAATTCTAGTTCTTTTAACTTTATATTTCCGCCGTGACCATTTTTAATATATTGAGACCATCTACCGTGTAACATGTCGTTTCCGTAAGCAGACCCAACATACATTTTTCCATTTTTGGTGTCAGTAATTAAATAAACCCCTTTTTGATTTTCTAAAGCAGTTTTCCAAACATTTTTGTTTATTACTCTTTTTAAATCTTGCCAAGATAAATTTATATTATCGTATCCAGGAAAAATATCATTGTCAAAAGTATCTTCTAATATTTGAAGAACTTTGCAACTATCAATAACGCTAGTTGCTTTTCGAACCATATTTTGGGCATTATTCTTAAATTCAATTACTATTCGACCAAAGTATTTTTCAAATTCCTTAATTGTTTCAAATTCATAGCCAACAGCATTATATCTGTTCAAATCTTTTGTAATTATACTAATATCAAATAAAAGCCATTTATCACCTTCTATTTTAACAAATCCTATAGTGGTTTGACCTTGATAAAAAGATTTTCTTTTAGAGTAATTCCAAAATTGCCAGTGTAAAAGTTCGTTTTTATTTTCTTTAAAAACAGTGATAGGATCTTTTTGGCCATTAGATTTATTAAACCTAATTTTCACATTATTAAGATTGTCTAGTTTTAATATATCATTAAGGTTTATTGACATTTTATATTAATATAGAAAAAGAAAATATCTTTTTATGATTTTATTTCTGATTTAAAAGTTTCAATAATTGGTAGTGCGTTTTCTAAATAATTATTTAATACAAATAGTTCTATAGAATCAATAGGAACTGCAAAACCTGCTAAATGAGCTGAATTTACAGAGTCTTTAATTAGTGAAGGGATTTTCTCTTGTTCCAATAACGATTTAAGACGGTTAACAAATATTGCGTTTCCACTAAATATTTTGGTATAATCTGATGTCATAATTTTTAGTTTAAAGTGTTTTTGGTAATATAGTATCTCCAGCCTATAATTGCTAATTGCCATTTTTGTGCCTTAGCCATATCCAAACGTTTTTTTGTAAAAGATGGAAGTACAACTTTATTGATTTTAGCAATTATTTTAAAAAAAAGGATTTTCACTATTTTATAATTTATTCCAAATATACTAAAAACCAACTTATTTTATGGTAAATAAGTTGGTTTTAAAAATTTATTTAGATGATTTATCCATCATTTTTTTTGCCAAATCTGCGCCAATTAATGACTGTAATAGATTGCTATTTCCACCATTTTTACTGCCTTCTATATAGGTTTGCGGTAGTTTTAAATCTTTTAATTGTTGTGCAACACCAACAGCAGTTTTGTATTCCCATTCTGCACGTTCTTGAGGTGTCAAACCAGCACTTACTAATTTTGCATTTTCATAGTATTGTGCCTCTGCAGCCACTTTTTTACTCTTTGCTTTAAACTGTTCTACTTCAAATTGCTTTTTCTCTTTTATCAAGTTAAACTCAGCAACTTTAGCCTCAGTTTCTGCAGCGATTGTTTGTTGTATTTGCTCTTTTTCAAGTCTTGCACGTTCTTTTGCTTTTTCAGCTTCACCTTTTGCCTTTTCTTTTTGCGCTCTATAAAACTCGCGTTCTGCTTGTTGTTTTTCCAATTGCGTTTGTGCTACTTCTTCTTTTTGTAATTGTAACCTTTTGTCAAAAGTAGGTTCCCAATCTATTTCATTTACAACAGCTTGTACAACTGTTAATCCGTAAGAGCCTAAAGAGTTTCCTTTTACGCGTACAGGCTCACCATTTGCCTCTCTTTTTATTCTAAATCTCTTTTGACGACTACGTTTGTTGGTTACTGTTCTTACTATTGTACTGTCGCCTATAACGTCTGGTTTTTCAGTATATATGTATTCTTCTAAAACGTACATTCCTCTTTCTAATTGATCTTGAAAATATCTGTCAAAATCGGCTGCTTGTCCTGAAATGTAATCTTGTGCAGCCATCAATTTACAGGTGTTTTTAATTGATTGATCAATATTTGGTATTATACGTGAACGTATTAAGTTCTTTTCTGTCTTATTTCTGTCGGCAACCGATAAAAATTGTGACTCGTCAGAAGTGTTAATACTGATGACTATAGATGTTGCAATTTTCCCTTTTACAGCATCGTTAAATTCCCAATGACGAGCAGCATCTACATATGCATATTTACTTTGGTCGCCAAGTTCATTATCACTATTTGGAATTACATATTTAATTGGCATTTCAAATTGAATTGGTATCAAGCGTCCCCACATTTTGGTGTGTATTCCTTGTGTAAATACCGCTTTTTGTCCTCCCCAAGGATATTGTACTGCATATGCTGTTCCTGGTTCTGCGTAAAAAAACATTCCTGAAATCACGCTCATAATAATTCCAATCAGAATCATTTGTACGCTCCTTTTTTGTGTAAACCAGTTTAGTAGTTTATTTGTTTTAATAAATGGTTTAAGTACGAGGGTTAGTATACCCATAATTGTTAATAATATTCCTAAAGTTGTTAGCATAGTTGTAAAATTTATTTAATTAATAATAATATTTGGATGAAACATCCGATAATTGCTGATAGCACTTTTAATATAATCAATATCATAATTGTATTTTTTTTTAGTTAAAAGTTTATCAATTTCGAAATTGTTTTATCAATATATAACCATTCACTCTATGCTTCCAAATAATTTATCGTGAATTATTCAATTTAATTATCAATATATAAGTATAAAAGTATATATGGTTTTAATATGTAATTAATATTACGTTATTTGTGTTTTGTTTTGAAATCAAACAATCGTATTTACAACTTATATGTAATGTCGTAAAGCCGTTTTTTTTACTTTTTTGTAAAAGTAAAGGGAATTTGATTAATTTTTACACGTTTTTTATTGTTTTAATTTTTTTAAAAATAAAAAAGCGTCCTTTTTAACTATTTAAAAAGGACGCTTTATATCAAAGTAATTTAGAATTATTTTTCTTTTTTTGTTGTAATTAGAATAACACCATCTTTTGCACTTTTACCGTATTTTTCGATTGCTTTGTCTCCTTTAATGACATTGATACTGTCTATTAAATTAGCATCTAATTTAGAGATGTCTTTTTTAGACGCTTTATTTCCATCAATAAAATAAAGGATATTCTCACTTTCAATATTGCTTACAATTAATTTTTTATCATCATTATCATCATCATTGTTTTTAATAGTCACAATTGTTGATGAAGTTTTAGTTTCTTCATTATTATCTTCTGTTATTATTATAAATTCCGTGTTATTTTCATTTTTAATGATATGATTATTTCCGTTTTCTGTAATAATAATTCTTTTTTCTTTTTGCTTTCCTATTTTGATACTCTCTCCATTGTTTTTGATAGTAATAACAATTGGTTCTATAGGATCTGTATTTGAACTTACATTGTATTTGGATGTCGCATTTTTTGATGCTACAGTTATATTAATTGCTCTAATATCCCCTTTTTTAGTGCGTTTTATTTTGTTAAACTTTGCGGTAACGCCTGTTTTTGATAATTCTTTTGTGATTTTGTCAAAATCGGTTGTTGTTGATTCTTTTGTAATTTGATAACTGATCGTTTCGTCTTCACCAAGTATGTGTATTACTTTGCTGTTTTGTGCGATAACTTTGGTGTTAAATGTAAAGATAAATGCAATCATTAATGGTAAAATTAATGTGTATTTCCATTGGTTTGTACTCTTTGAGCGATTTTTGTGTAACATAATTATTCGTTTTTTGATTAATGAATTGTAAAAATTATTGGTCAATGCCAATTGATTTTTTGATATACTTGTTTTTAATAATAGTCGTTGGTATTCGATTTCGTTTTTTGTTTTTTGTTGCGTTATTTCATCTGCAATAAATTCTAAATTTTGTTGTATTTCTTTTTTATATAGCCAACTAATAGGATTGAACCAAAATGTAATTGTGAAAAGTTCTGTTAGTAAAATATCTATAGAATGTAATTGTTTCACATGTGTTTTTTCATGTGTTATAACTTGCGTTAACTCTCCTTTTTTGAAATGTTTTGGGTTGTAAACGATGTAATTAAAGAACGAAAATGGAGAAGTGTTTTTCTCGGTTTCAATAAAATATAGTGAATCAATTTTTTTCTTGGTTGCTGTTGTGATTAGTTTGCTTAGTGACGATAAGTTTATAATAAGTCTACTACTGAGGAATAAAATTCCTGCATAATAAATAAAACTTAAGATTTGAAACCAATTTACAGTATAAGCTTCTTTGGATGTTTGAACGGTATCTATTAATTCCAATTTTACAGTTTCAATGGGAAGTTGATTTGTGTAAATAGGTACGTAGATTAACGGAACAAGTATTGTTGCGATGAGTCCAAATAATAGAAAATACCTGTTTGCTACAAAAAATGTTTCGCGTTGCAATAAAATTTTATAAAACACATAAAATAGAATTGTGATTGCTGATGCTTTTATAAGATACTCCATAATAACTTCTATTTTTTATTTTCTATTAGTTCTATAATCTCTCTAAGTTCATCAACACTTATTTTTTCTTCTTCAGCAAAGAAGGAAACTACATTTTTATAGGAGTTCTCAAAATAATGGTCAATAGTTTTGCTCATATACCCTTTTCTGTATGCCTCTTTTGAAATAGTTGGTAAATATTGATGTGTTTTTCCGTAGGCTATATGCTTAACAAATCCTTTGGTTTCCATTTTTCTAATAGTAGTAGAAACGGTATTGTAGTGAAGTTTTTCTGGCAAAAGAGGCATAATTTCTTTTACAAATGCTTTCTTTAATTTCCATAAAGCATGCATAATTTCTTCTTCTTTGTTGGTTAGTTTTTCCATAATTAGATTATTACTACGACAAACGTATAACTATTTTTATAGTTATACAACTATTTATGTAGTTTTTAGATATATTTAACATTTGACTATTCGTTGTGCTTTAAAAAAAAACAGGTCAGTTCGAGTGGTTTTTACGATTAAAAAGAGTGAAAATTGTATCGAGAACAGTGTTTTTGTTATTAAATTGACTTTTTGATATAAAAATTTCATTCTAATAGAAGCAAGAATTAAATTCTAAATACAGAACAGGTATTTACTTTATAATTATAAGTAGTATCTTCGCAAAAAAATATAAATAAAAATGAATAGCATTGCATTAATTTTAATTGGATTTGTTTTACTAGTTGTTGGAGGAGAGTTTTTAGTACGTTCTTCAGTAGGATTGTCATTTAAACTAAATTTATCTAAATTAATAATAGGAATGACAGTTGTGTCATTTGCAACATCAGCGCCAGAATTATTAGTTAGTCTAAAAGCGGCGTTAGAAGGTTCTCCAGATTTGGCTTTAGGGAATGTAATAGGTTCTAACATCGCAAATATTGCTTTAGTGTTAGGCGTTACTGCAGTTATTGCTCCTTTAACTGTCGATAAAGATTTTTATAAAATGAATTGGCCAGCAATGATGTTATTATCATTCATGCTTTTTTTCTTTTTGATGAATGATGGTTTATTGAGTAGAGTAGAAGGTGTTATTCTCTTTTCGTTTTTAGTTATTTTTATTGTTATTATGATTGCTAAGGCAAGAAAAAATAAAACAGTTGAGGTAGAAGATGTTGATGAAACGCTACAAAAAGTAGGTTATCCTAAAATATTTTTATGGTTAGCAATAGGCGCAACGGCTCTTTATTTTGGTTCAGATTGGTTGGTGCAAGGCGCTAAAGAAATCGCTCAAAAAAATGGTATTAGTGAAGGCGTTATTGGAGCAACAGTAATAGCAATTGGCACAAGTGTGCCAGAATTAGCAGCCTCAGTAATTGCTGCGTTAAAAGGAGAAAAAGCATTGTCTTTAGGTAATTTAATCGGTTCTAATATTTTTAATATAGGATCTGTATTAGGTTTGACCTCTATCATTACACCTATAAGAGTTTCTAATACAATTAACGAATTTGGTAAGAGCAGCGAAACCGTTTTATATTCTAACATGTATTGGATGTTAGCCGTTGCTGCAGTGTTGATTCCATTAATTTTTATTCCGAAGAAATATGAAATTGGTAGAGTTAAGGGATTATTATTGTTAGTGAGTTACGCTTACTTTATTTATACATCTTTCTTATAACCCTATTTTTTTTAGGGTTAAATAAGTACTTACTCTTTATTTTTTAAATTGCACCCTAAAAAATAGAGGGTAAATTTTTTATTTGTGTTTAATTTACTATTTTTGCATAAAAATACAATAGTAAAGTTATGTCAAAAATTAGATTTAGAGCACTAGCACAAGTATCAGAAAGAAAACCGTTAAAAATTTCTGAAAAGAAAAGAAGATCATCATTATTTGGTGAAAATGTTTTTAATCAAGATACGATGCGTCAATTTTTAACCAAAGAAGCATTTATTGGAGTAAAAAGCGCAATGGAACACGGTTCAAAAATTGATAGAAAAATTGCCGATCAAGTAGCATCAGCAATGAAAGAATGGGCGCTTTCTAAAAACGCAACGCACTATACACATTGGTTTCAGCCATTAACAGGCGCAACTGCCGAAAAACACGATGCTTTTTTTGAAACAATAGGAGATGGCAAAGCTATTGAAAAATTTGGAGGCGGACAATTGGTACAGCAAGAACCAGACGCTTCAAGTTTTCCTAATGGAGGAATACGAAACACGTTTGAAGCAAGAGGTTATACGGCTTGGGATCCTACGTCTCCTGCATTTTTATTAGGTACAACCTTGTGTATACCAACAATTTTTGTGTCCTATACAGGAGAAGCTTTAGATTACAAAACACCATTGCTTAGAGCATTGACAGCTGTAGATAAAGCGGCAACAGATGTATGTAAATATTTTGACAAAAACATTACAAAAGTAACTGCATCATTAGGATGGGAACAAGAATATTTTTTGATAGATAAATCATTAGCAAATTCAAGACCAGATATTGCATTAACAGGAAGAACTTTAATAGGACATTCATCTGCTAAAGGGCAGCAATTAGATGATCATTATTTTGGTACGATTCCTGCCAGAGCCTTATCTTATATGAGTGATTTGGAAAAAGAATGTATGTTGCTTGGAATTCCTGTTAAAACGCGTCATAATGAGGTTGCGCCATCTCAGTTTGAATTGGCTCCTATTTATGAAGAGTCTAATTTGGCAGTAGATCACAATTCATTATTAATGGATGTAATGAAAAAAGTTGCTGACAGACATAATTTTAAAGTACTACTACACGAAAAGCCATTTGCAGGAGTAAATGGATCTGGAAAACACAATAACTGGAGTTTAGCAACAAATACAGGAGAAAATTTATTAAGTCCAGGAAAAACACCAATGCGAAACTTACAGTTTTTAACGTTCTTTATAAACACGATTAAAGCCGTATATAAACATGAAGAGTTGTTGAGAGCGTCAATAGCAAGTGCAAGTAACGATCATAGATTAGGAGCAAATGAAGCGCCTCCTGCAATTATATCTGTATTTATTGGTGAGCAACTTACCAATGTACTTAATAATTTAGAAAATGTAACCAAAGGAAAATTAACGCCAGAAGAAAGAACAGATTTAAAACTAAATGTTGTCGGTAAAATTCCAGATGTTTTATTAGATAATACTGATAGAAACAGAACATCGCCATTTGCATTTACAGGAAATAAATTTGAGTTTAGAGCCGTTGGTTCTACTGCCAATTGTGCAAATCCGATGACGGTATTAAATGCTATAATAGCAGAGCAATTAATTGATTTTAAAACCGAAGTAGATCATTTAGTTAAAGAAGAAGGACTAAAAAAAGACTCTGCTATATTTAATGTGCTACGAGAATATATTAAAGAATCACGACCTGTTTTGTTTGAAGGAAACGGATATGGTCAAGAGTGGGAAAATGAAGCGAAAAAGAGAAAATTAAGTAATAACAAAACAACGCCACAAGCCTTAAAAGCGAGAGTTTCAAAACAATCGATTGCTTTGTTTGAAAAATTAGACATAATGAGCAAGATAGAAACAGAGGCTCGTTATGAAATTGAAGTTGAAGAATATACCTTAAGAATTCAAATAGAATCAAGAGTTTTAGGAGATATGGCACGAAATCACATTGTGCCAACGGCTATAAAATATCAGAATCTATTAATAGAAAATGTAAAAGGTTTAAAAGAAATTTTTGGTGATGAATTCAAAACACACGCCAAAGAACAACTTAATTTAATTACTCAAATATCCAATCATATTGAAACAATAAATTCGAATATTGAAGGTATGATTAATATGCGTAAAAAAGTTAACAAAATAACAGATAGCGAAAATAAAGCAATGGAATATTGTAATAAAGTTATTCCGTTTTTTGATACAATCAGATATCATTGTGATAAATTAGAGTTGCTAATTGATGATGAAATTTGGCCATTAGCAAAATATAGAGAACTATTATTTATGAAATAAAAAATAGGCTGTCTAAAAAGTGTCATGCTGCTTAAAATGAAGAATCTTTAAAATGATAATTTTTTTATTATTAATCGATTGAGATTTTTCGACTGCGCTCAAAATGACAATACTAAAACTTTTTAGATGGTCTCTTTTTTTGTTTTTAGAAAACTTAAAAACTACCTTTGCAGTAACAACACAAGAACTAATGAGTCAAGAAATTTCTAAAAGATATGCGCAAAGAGGCGTATCAGCGTCAAAAGAAGATGTTCATAATGCCATTAAAAATATAGATAAAGGTCTGTTTCCGAAAGCATTTTGCAAAATTGTTCCAGATTATTTAACGGCAGATGATGCTTATTGCTTGGTAATGCATGCAGATGGTGCAGGAACAAAATCGTCATTAGCATATATGTATTGGAAAGAAACTGGCGATAGTTCTGTATGGAAAGGCATAGCGCAAGATGCGTTGATTATGAATATTGATGATTTAATATGTGTTGGCGCAACTAGTAATATTATGTTATCATCAACTATTGGAAGAAATAAAAATAAAATTCCAGGCGAAGTTATTTCTGCTATAATTAATGGTACTGAAGAGCTAATTTTTGATTTAAAAAAACACGGAGTAACCATACACTCTACAGGAGGTGAAACTGCAGATGTTGGTGATTTGGTTCGTACAATTATTGTTGATTCAACTGTAACTGCACGAATAAAACGTACAGATGTTATAGACAATGCAAATATTAAAGAAGGCGATGTAATTGTTGGTTTGGCTTCTTTTGGTCAAGCAACTTATGAAAAAGCGTATAATGGCGGAATGGGAAGTAATGGATTAACTTCTGCACGTCATGATGTTTTTTCAAAATATTTAGCAACCAAATATCCTGAAAGTTTTGATGCATCAGTTCCTGATGATTTGGTGTACTCAGGAAATGTAAAACTTACTGATAGTGTTGAAAACGCACCAATTGATGCAGGAAAATTAGTGTTATCACCAACACGTACATATGCACCAATTATAAAAGAAATTTTATCAAAATACAGTTCAGATACCATTCACGGTATGGTACATTGTAGTGGAGGAGCGCAAACTAAAATTCTTCATTTTATTGATAATTTGCATATTGTAAAAGACAATATGTTTTCAATTCCTCCTTTATTTAAATTGATACAAGAACAATCAAAAACAGATTGGAAAGAAATGTATCAAGTCTTTAATTGTGGTCACAGAATGGAACTGTATGTAACTCCAGAAATTGCTAATGATATAATTGCAATTTCAAAATCCTTTAATGTAGATGCTCAAATTATTGGAAAAGTAAAAGCATCAACAGAAAAAAAATTGACAATTACGAGTGAGTTTGGCGTTTTTGAGTATTAAAAATAGACTCTAAACATAAAATTAGGCGTGATTCCTATAGCGTGTTTTTCAATTACCTTTATAGGATCGTCAATAGTGTTATTTCCTGAAAATTCAGTACTAATATGGTTTTTATTATTGTATATATTTCGAATAGATAAGCCGATTTTTCCTTTGGTAGTACCGTTTTTAGTAAAAGAAAACTTATAAGTTGATGAAAGGTCTAAACGATGATAGTACGGAAGTCTTTCAGTATTTATTCCGTCATAATAAGCGTTTCCATTATTATCTACATCAAGATCGGTAAGTGGTTTTCCTGACCTCCATTTCCAACCTAATGCCAGTTGAAAGTCATTAATTTTATATCCTAAAGATGCCGAAATAGCGTGTTTTATCTCCGTATTTGCTGTGAAATACGTATTGTTGTTTAATCCGTTGTATTTGTTTTTTACGTCTAAAAAACCATAACTAATCCATGATTGTAAACGGTTGTTAAATTTCTTTTTTAGATAAAAATCAAAGCCAATAACTTTTTGTTTTCCTTTGTGAAATATATTGTCCGTTGGATTTAGAAAACCTAATGAAAGTGCAGTTATTCCGTTAATTTTTTTATAGTAGATATCAAAATCGGTAGTCCAATTGTTTTTTGAGTATGTTGCGCCACTTGATACTTGAACACTGTTTATTATGGGAAAATTATTTCCGTCAGCCAATCTCCACAGTTTTCGTTCTAATGATAAATCGCTTAAGATGGTTTCATCTATTTGGCTAATGTTTTGATTTTTTACTTCGCCTGTAAGTTGAATTTTTAAATTATCAGAAAGTTCTTTGTTTAAGATAATTCGTGGTTCAAAACGAATTTCATTCAATTTCGTATAATAGTTTGTCCGTATTCCAGCATAGATATCAAATAGTTTTGAATTTTTATATGAATAGCCTGAATAAATAGCATGTGTGTTAATCGTTGAGTTGTTTTTATCTAAAATATAT
Source organism: uncultured Lutibacter sp. (assembly GCA_947311835.1). Lineage (GTDB taxonomy): Bacteria > Bacteroidota > Bacteroidia > Flavobacteriales > Flavobacteriaceae > Urechidicola. The sequence goes on from CAMZLV010000011.1 coordinate 25,089, forward strand.
AAGATGTCTTTTACTTCTTTAAATAAAAATTCAACTTCTTTTTCAGAACTTTGATAGCCAATGTTTAAGGAGTTATTGTTATTAAGATTTATTAAAAAATCTGTAGCGAAAGTTAAATCAGAAATCGTATTTGTTTTAGAAAAATCAGAAATAAAGGTATTGTTTTGAGTAGTTATAAAATTATAGTTAAAGCGATAATTAGAAAGACTTATATACGTTTTTTGACTTGTATTTTCACTCCATTTTTTATTCCATTGTAGGTTGTATCCATCATTTTCAGAATCTAATATATCTTCATATTTTTCGTTTAACGTATTGTCTGAAAAGTCGTTTTCTAAATCGTTATCAATATGGATTAAACTAAGATATAAGTTATTGTTTTTGTTTAAATTGTAATTTATTTTCAGATTATAATCTTTAAAATAGAAATATTCGCCATCTATTTTTGTATGCTGAAATGCTTTTTGTTCGTACTTTTTAAACGTTTCTGTTTCATAAACATCTTCATAAGACCTTCTAAATGATGCTTGTATGCTTAATTTGTTTTTTAAGATTGGTAGTTCTAAAAAAACATCTGTATTTATACCGTTAAAACCCAATTCTAATTGTGGTTTTTCTTCAATTTTAGTGCTTGTTGTAATGTCAATTACACTTGAAACTCTATCACCAAATTTAGCATTTGTTCCTTTGTTGTAAAAAGTTATTTTTTGTGCAATATTTGGGTTAAAAACAGAAACCATTCCAAATAAATGACCTGTATGGTAGATGGTTATATTGTCCCAAAGCACTCTATTTTGGTCTGAAGTTCCTCCTCTAACCGAAAAACTTGTGGCTGTTTCGTCTATACTTGTTACGCCTGGAAGTTGCTGTATGCTTTCAAGAATATCAGTTTCGGTTAATCCTGCTAAAAGTCCTAATTTATTTGGGTTTAATTGAAATGTAGCATCTTTGTTTTTTGATATTCCTTGTGTTAAATAACTTTTAACAATCACTTCTGCAATTTCTTCAACTTTGCCTAAAGTGAGGTAGTAATACGTATCACTTAATTTTTTAAATTGTATATCGGTAATTAATGAAATTTCAAAAAGAAGTTCATCCAATGTTCTTTGGTCTTTTTTAAGACTGATTTTTTTGTGAGTTATTAGTTCACTTGGATAGGAAAAATTAACATTAAAAGTCTTCTCTATATCTGAGAGAACATTCTCAAGACTTTCGTTTTCATAATAAATCTCTTTCGTGTTTTCTTGAGAAAATAGTGATATAGAAAAAAGCAAACTGAAAACTAAACGTAACACATATTTCATTTAGCAATTTTTTATTTACTTAAAATAACGTTTTTATCGTTAATTTGGTATTTAATATTCATAGGTTTAAATACAGAAGCCAATGCTAACGGAAGTTTTTTATTATCAAAACTACCTGTAAAGTTTAAAGTATCGTCAATTGTAGTTTTGTCAAAAGTGATGTTATATTGTTTTTCTAACGCGTCAATTACTATTTTTAACGGTACATCTTTAAAGGTGCTTTGTCCTGATATCCAATTAGGTGCAGTGTCGTTAAGAGTCCATTTTTTTTGAGTTTTGTCAATGGTTTTAACCGCTTTTCCAGGAGTTAAAATACTAACTATTTGTGTGTTTTTGTCAGAAACTCTAACCTTACCTTCGTAGCAAATTACATCAAAATAGCCGTCTTTTGAATTTACATTAAATTGTGTTCCTAATACGGTTACACTACCATTTTTAGTATTTACTGTAAATTTATTTCCTTTAGTTACCTTAAAATATGCTTCACCATCAAGAAATAATTCTCTTTTACTTTCCCAATCTTTTTTATTGTAAGTAAGTGTAGATTTTGCATTTAAAATAACAGTTGATCCATCTAGTAAAGCAAATTCTTTTTGTTCTCCAAAACCAGAATCAATACGAACATCATTAGAACCAAAATAGTTGTAAACGCTAAAAAACAACAAGAATGATGCTGCAATTGCAACTGCACGTTTTATATAAAGTGATAGTACTTTACCTTTTTTAGGAGTTTCAACTGTAGTTTTATGAATTCCTTCTTTTATCTTTAAGAGCGTGTTGTCTAAAGGCGCTTCTAACTCTTGTATAATATCAAAAGTTTTACGCATTTTTTTATACGCTAAAAAATCTTCATTTGATACCTTTTCTTTCAGTTCGATATCAGAAATTTTATCTGAAATCCAATCTGCTAAAAAGGAATTTTCATTATTATATGTAATTTTACTCATGTTTTTTCTCTTTTACACTATTAAAACGATTAAGAAACAAAATACCCTACCATTTGATGTGATTAAATAGTTCTTACTAATTTTTCTCTCATAATCACTAAAGCACTGTGCATTCTTTTTTCAACTGCTTTGACTGATATGTTTAATTCATCAGCAATTTGTTTGTATTTCTTTTTTTCTATTCTACTTAATAAAAAAACTTCTCTTTGTTTTTCAGAAAGACTTGCAATTATTTTTTCTACCTTTATTAAGTACTCTTCTTCAATCATTAAAAATTCAGGAGATTCACTCGTATTATAGTTAACAAAATTCTTTTGATGTTTGCGTACGGTGTTTTCGTGCTTTTTAATATCTAAAAAAGCATTGTTGGCTATAGTATATAGGTAACTTTTCACCTTACTATATACAACCTTACTGCAGTTGTTCCACAATTTAATAAACGTTTCTTGCAGTACGTCTTCTGCAGAAGCCATATCATTAAACTTAAAATATAAAAATCTTTTTAAATCTTTTGCATAGGTGTTAAAAACGCTGTCAAACACTTTGGTAGCACAAATATCTTTTACTTCTTCACTCATTTTTATAATAGGGTTTTGCACAAATGTAAAAAAAAAATACGTCTTAGGGTAGGGTGTTTTATTTCTTATTCGTTTTACTTGTGATTGAACGATTGAATTATTAATTAAAAAACATATATATTATGAAAACGACAAATCAAAAAACAATGAAAACAATGAAAAATTTTAAATTAGCAACAATTGCACTATTAGTAGCAGGAATGTCTTTAACATCTTGTAAATCGGATAACGAAAGTGGAGGAAACGAAGTAAATGAAGGTTCAACTGCCAAATTGGTAACAGAAATACTTCAAGACAAAACAACAAATGCAACAAACTTTACTACATCAAGTTTAGAATCAAATTTAAATTTAGATTTTGGATTTACTTTTAATTATCCTGTAACTTTAATCTATAATAATGACTCACAAACAGTAATTTCTACTTCAGCACAATTATTAACTGTTGTTGAATCAATGACTGCAGCACAATATGTAAAGGATATTCAATTTCCATTTTCAGTTTCAACACCAACAGGAAGAGGGTTAGAAACAATAAACACAGATTCAGATTTTAGTAACTTGATTAATCAGGTAGATACTGATGGTGATGGCGAACCTAACTATACTGATACAGATGATGATGGCGATGGAGTTGCAGATACTGATGAAGATACAAATAATGATGGTGATGCAACAAACGATGATACTGATGGAGACGGAACTCCAGATTATCAAGATACAGATGATGATAATGATGGTGTAGCTACAGCAGACGAAGATATTGATGGAAATGGTGATGCTACAAATGATGATACAGATGGTGATGGAATACCAAACTACCAAGACACAGATGATGATGGTGATGGTGTAGATACTGCAAATGAAGATTATGATCAAAATGGAAACCCTTCCGATAATGATTCAGACGGAGACGGAACACCTGATTATTTAGATACTGATTCTGATAACGATGGTACAGATGACGGAAATGATTCAGATGCAAATGGTGATGGTGTAGATGATGCAGATGAAAATGGCGGCGGAGACACTGACGGTGGAGGAGACACTGATGGTGGAGGAGACACTGATGGTGGAGGAGACACTGATGGAGGAGGAGATACTGATGGAGGCGGAGATACTGATGGTGGAGGAGATACTGATGGAGGTAGAGGGAAATAATATTTAAAAAAGTATAAATTTATAAAGGATGGTCATATATTTGACTGTCCTTTATTTTAAATTAAAATAACAAATGAAAAATTTACTATTTATTTTTTTAGTCCTATTTAGTTTTTCAATTAATGCACAAGAATGGCATTCAAACATTGAAACTGCAAAAAAAATAGCAGCAGCAAAAAATCAGCATATTGTTTTAGTGTTTTCAGGATCAGATTGGTGTGGGCCTTGCAAAAAATTAGAACAACAAATATGGTCTTCGGAAGAGTTTAAAAACTATGCAAAAGACCATTTAGTAATGTTAAAAGCCGATTTTCCTAGAAGAAAGAAAAACAAATTATCTAAAGAACAACAAGAGCATAACAATATGTTGGCTGAAAAATACGATGCAAGATTTCCTTTGATAGTTACACTTAATTCAGAAGGAAAAGTTTTAGGACGTATCGGATACAAAAATTATACGCCAACCGAATATATTGAATATTTAAAAAGTATTGAGTAATGAAAAAAATAATTTTAATTTCTTTATTAATTAGTTTTATTTCTTGCCAACCACAACAACAGCCTCAAAAATATAAAGAAGTTGTAAAATTGATGGGAAGTCGTTTTGATATTACCGTTGTAGCATCAAATAAAGAAGAAGCAAATCAATATATTGATGTAGCAATTGAAGAAATTAAAAGAATTGAAAACATTATTTCATCATGGAATCCAAACTCTCAAACATCTTTAATCAATAAAAATGCAGGAATAAAACCTGTAAAAGTTGATGAAGAATTATTTAATTTAATAGAAAGAAGTTTGATGATTTCTAAATTGACCAATGGTGCATTTGATATAAGTTATGCATCAATGGATAAAATTTGGAAATTTGATGGTACTATGAAAACATTTCCTTCAGAAGAAGAAATCGCAAAATCAGTATTAAAAGTAGGTTTTGAAAATATTATTTTAGATAAAAAACAGCAAACAGTTTTTTTAAAATTAAAAGGAATGAAAATCGGTTTTGGTGCAATAGGAAAAGGATACGCAGCAGATAAAACCAAAAAACTACTTATAGGCAAAGGTGTAAAAGCAGGTATAATTAACGCTTCTGGAGACATGAACACTTGGGGAAAGCAACCAAATGGAGAAGATTGGATGGTAGGAATTACTAATCCGATGAATAAAAATAAGGTTTTTGCTTTATTGCCTATTTCTAATTCAGCAGTAGTAACTTCTGGAAACTATGAAAAATATGTAAAATTTAACGGAAAACGTTATACACATATAATAAATCCAAAAACAGGTTATCCAAGTTCAGGGATTATAAGTGTTAGTGTATTTGCATCAAAAGCAGAATTAGCAGATGCTTTGGCAACATCAATTTTTGTTATGGGAAAAGAAACAGGATTAGATTTTATTAACCAATTAAATGGAGTAGAGTGCGTACTTGTAGATGATGCAGGTAAAATACACACTTCAAAAACCATTAAACTTAAAAACAACTAGTATGAAAAATATATTTGTTATCGCAATAATAGTATTTACATTATTTTCTTGCGCTACGCTAAAAGAATATGAAAAAGTAAATATTAATGATCCAGATATGGTGCTAACTGCAAATAAAATTGAAAAATTTGAAACAAATTTTCAATCATATAGAGAAGGTGCTTCTGGAGCAAATGGAGGTAAAACAGGTGGAGGTTGTGGATGTAATTAAAGAATAAAAATGAAAAAAATACAGATATTTATATTATTAATAACTTCGTTTTCCGTTTTCGCACAACAAGAAAATACTGAAAATGAAACCTATAAAAAACGAGTTTTAGAAACTGCAGAAGTTGATTTCTTAATGAGTTATTATGCGCAAACAGGAACGCATGCCTCAGTAACAGGAGGTATTGGAAACGAAAAATTATCCGATGTAACACCAACAATTATTATTTCATTACCGCTAAACGATAATGATGTACTAACTGTAGATGCAGGAATTTCTGCTTACACATCAGCATCATCAAGTAATCTAAATCCCTTTGATTCTTCAGGAGCGTCAAGAAATGGAGGTGATGATGATGATGACAGAAGTTTACGAGCAGCAACACCAATAACAGGAAGTCCTTGGGTTGAATCTTCAGGTGCATCGCGTCAAGATGTTTGGTCAAACGGAATAATTAGTTATTCTCACAGTTCAGACGATAGAAATAGTGTTTGGAGTGCACACGTTGGAGTAGCAGCAGAATTTGATTATACATCTTTTGGTTTTGGTGGAGGTTTTACAAAATTATTTAATGAACAAAACACAGAAATAGGAGTTAAAGGTCAAGTATATATGGATGCTTGGAACCCAAGATATCCAACGGAATTAGATTCGTATATAGAAGCAGGAAATAATTTGTATAACGGTTTCTTTAGTGGACTTGATATTCTTAATCAAAACGGTGTTGCAATTAATAAGAATAGCGTAAATGCTTGGAAACCATTTAATACAACTTTGGTAACAGATAAGGCAAGAAATTCGTATTCTGTATCCGTTAGTTTTTCACAAATTTTAAGTAAAAAATCACAAATATCATTGTTTTTTGATGTTGTGAATCAGCAAGGATGGTTAGCAAACCCAACACAACGCGTATATTTTGGAGATAGACCAAACTTTTATATTGGTACTGCATCAAGTATTCCTAATTATACTTCAACTTCTAATACAGATGTTTTTCATTTGGCAGATGACATAGAACGGATGCCAAGTTCGCGACTTAAAATACCAGTTGGAATGCGATTTAATTATTACGTCAATGAAATACTATCAATTAGAACCTATTATCGTTATTATACCGATGATTGGGGAATTGATTCGCACACAGCAAATGTAGAATTGCCAATCAAAATTTCTGAAAAATTCACGTTATATCCAACCTATAGATATTACCAACAAACAGCAGCAGATTATTTTGCGCCATACGAACAAAACCTTTCAACTCAAGAGTTTTATACTTCTGATTATGACTTGTCTAAATTTGATAGCAATCAATACGGACTTGGTATAAAATATACAGATGTTTTTACAAAAGCCAAGATTTATACTTTTGGAATAAAAACGGTTGATTTACGCTACAATAATTATTCACGAAGCGATGGATTAAATTCAGGAATAATTTCATTCGGAATAAAATTTGTAAACGATTAATAAGTTTTATTTTATCTAATTAATAGAAGCATATCGATGAAATTCAAGTTCATTGATATGCTTTAGTTTTTTACAAAAACCATCTTTCATGATATAAATATCTTTTGACAAGTCAATAATGTGCTTGTATAAATGGTCAGTTATAACGACTATTTTATATTGACTTTCTTCAACTATTAACTGTTTTATTTTTTCAATATACAAAGGAGCAACATTTGAAAAAGGCTCATCAAGTAATACAATTTTAGAATTTGATTTTAAGCACAAATAAATTTCAACAATTCGTTTTTCTCCTCCTGATAATTCTTGAATTTTAGGATTCTTATATTTTTTAAAACCATCAAAGTACTTTTTAAAATCATCAAAAGAAACATTATATAATTTAAAAGCCAATTTTATTTTCATACCGTTTAATAAAAAATGAAATTGCGGTAAATAAGAAATTTTACCAGACTTAAAAAGTGGTTTTATAATGTGTTTAGAATCAATCCGTATTGATTTAAATTTCGGTTTTAGTGTGCCGAAAATGATTTTTAATAAGGATGATTTTCCACAGCCATTACTTCCAAGAATACCTGTAATAGCACCTTTTTCTGCTTTAAGGTAAACACTTGATAAAATAGGTTTAGCACCAAAATACAATTCAACTCCATCTATTTCTAGTCTATTCATACTATAATTTTAATGATTCCAAACAAGAAAAAATCAATGATAAATGAATACAAGAAAAGTCCAAATTTTGTAGCTCCTAAATTATAGTAAAAAAAGAATTTTTTATCTTTAGTATCATCGATATATTTAAAGGACCAAATTGCTGAAAAAATAAGAATTTTGGTCATAATAACAACAGGAAAAGCAATGTTAAAAAACGCTAAACCAAGTGAGGCTATAAGTAGTAGCCCAAAAATATCTTTGTAAAAAGAAAAATAAAGTTGAAACTTTTTCATTATTTGTAAATATATTAAAATTAAATGCAATAAAAAAAACTACTTTTTTGTTTTGATATTTTTTTATCGTATTTTTCGAAATCAAATATATAAACATGAGACAATTTATCTTCCTTGTATTGATGCTGATTTCGATAAGTATTCAATCACAAAGCAAATTAACCGAAAAATTAATTGATGATGTAGAGCCAAAAGTTATTGAATGGAGGCGTTATTTTCATGAAAATCCAGAACTGTCTAATCGAGAGTTTAATACAGCAAAAAAAATTGCAGCACATCTAAGAAGTCTTGGTTTAGAAGTGCAAACAGGAATTGCACATACAGGAGTTGTTGGAATTTTAAAAGGTGATAAACCTGGAAAAGTAGTTGCATTAAGAGCTGATATTGATGCGCTTCCTGTAACAGAAAGAACACCAATACCGTTTGCATCAAAGGTAAAAAGCACGTATAACGGCAAAGATACAGGTGTAATGCATGCTTGTGGTCATGATTCTCATATTGCAATTTTGATGGGAACGGCTGAAGTATTATCAAAAATAAAAAAAGATATTAAAGGTACTGTTAAATTTATTTTTCAACCTGCAGAAGAAGGTCCACCTAAAGGAGAAGTAGGAGGAGCAGGTCTAATGGTAGAAGAAGGTGTGTTAGAAAATCCAACAGTAGATGCCATTTTTGGATTGCATATAAGTTCTATTACTGATGTTGGTCATATTACCTATAAAACCGAAGGTATTATGGCTGCCGCTCAATCATTTGAAATTGATGTTACAGGAAAACAAGCACATGGTTCACGTCCTTGGCATGGAATAGATCCTATAGTTATTTCAGCACAAATAATTAATGGTTTGCAAACAATAGTAAGTAGAGATACTGAGTTAACAAAGGCAGCAGCAGTAATTACTGTAGGTCTTATTAATGGAGGAATTAGAAGTAATATAATTCCAGAAAAGGTTAAAATGATTGGTACAATTAGAACCTTAGATTATGATATGCAAAAAAAATTAAATGATGAGGTAAAAAGGCGTGTTCCTGCAATAGCAGAAGCGTTTGGAGGAAAAGCGACTATTACGATTGATTCTGGACTTCCAATAACCTATAATAATATTGAATTAACAAACAAGATGGTTCCTTCTTTAGAAAAAGCGGCAGGAAAAGAAAACGTGCATATTATTGACGCAATTACAGGCGCCGAAGACTTTTCTTTCTATCAGAAAAAAATACCTGGAATGTACTTTTTCTTAGGTGCAAAACCCTTAGATGTAGCAGTAAAAGATGCGACAGGTCATCATACTCCAGATTTTTATTTAGATGAAAGTGGATTTAAAGTAGGAGTTAAGGCTTTTGTCAATTTAACTTTAGATTTTTTAAATAATTAATAAATACAATTTAGTGTTTAAAAAAGAGGTCATCTAAAAAGTCATTATCTTACCAATTTGAATACAGTCTAAAACACCAATCAACTGATTGTTAACGAATTGTCATTTTAAACGTTCTTCATTTTATTCAGAATAACGCTTTTTAGACTGCTTTTTATTAATATATGAAAACTGATAATAAATTTGTAAATTTGCATTCCAATAAAAGAAGATGTTAGATAAATTACACATAGTAAAACAACGATTTGATGAAGTTTCAGACCTTATCATTCAACCAGATATTATTACAGATCAAAAGCGTTATGTAAGGCTTAATAAAGAATATAAAGATTTAAGTGCAATAGTAGAAAAAATAAAAACCTATGAATCTTTATTGGAAAATATAACTGAAGCAAAAGAAATTATTGCGGATGGTTCTGATGCAGAAATGGTAGAAATGGCACAACTAGAAATTGAAGAAGCAAATGGTCTAATACCTAAATTGGAAGATGATATTAAGTTTATGCTTATTCCTAAAGATCCTGAAGATGCTAAAAACGTAATTGTTGAAATACGAGCAGGAACTGGAGGAGATGAAGCAAGTATTTTTGCAGGAGATTTATACAGAATGTATACAAAATATGCATCTGACAAAAAATGGAAAACCGAAATTGAAGATATAAGCGAAGGTACTGCAGGAGGTTTTAAAGAAATAATTTTTAGTATTTCTGGTGCCGATGTGTATGGTGATATGAAGTTTGAATCAGGAGTGCATCGTGTGCAACGTGTACCACAAACCGAAACACAAGGTCGTGTGCATACAAGTGCTGCAACAGTTATGGTACTTCCTGAAGCCGAAGAATTTGATATAGATTTAAAACAAAGTGATATTCGTGTAGATTATTTTTGTTCGTCAGGTCCAGGAGGTCAGTCGGTAAATACAACCTATTCTGCTGTGCGTTTGACACACGTTCCAACAGGAATTGTAGCGCAATGTCAAGATCAAAAATCACAACATAAAAATAAGGACAAAGCCATGAAAGTATTGCGTTCTCGTATATACGAAATGGAATTGGCTAAAAAATTAGCTCTCGATGCTGCTAAAAGAAATACCTTAGTTTCAAGTGGTGACCGTTCGGCTAAAATTAGAACCTATAACTATCCGCAAGGTCGTGTAACTGAACACAGAATTGGCTTGACAATCTATGACTTGCAAAATGTAATTAATGGCGATATTCACAAAATTATTGATGAATTGAAATTACATGAAAATACCGAAAAGTTAAAAGAATTGGGTGAGGTTTTATAGAATTCAGATGCTATTAATAAAAAATCCTAAACTTACGTTTAGGATTTTTTATGTTTTGAAGTTAGGAATCTACTCAATATACCAATCTCTCAAACGTACTTCAATTTCAGAGTTCTCTTTATTCACAATTTCTTTAAATTTTTTAATTTCAGATAAACCATCAGCGCCTCTATAATGGTATGGATATACAATTGCTGGTTTAAAGTCTAAAACTGCGCTTGATGCTTCTTTAATATCCATCGTATATGGTAAATTCATACAGACAAAAGCAATATCTATTTTATACAAACTGCGTATTTCTTGTGTTCCAGAAGTGTCACCAGAAATATAAACTTTAGTATCATCAAGATAAAGAAGGTAGCCATTACCACGACCTTTAGGATGATACGCATTTTTATTTTCAGGTAGATTGTACATCGCAACAGCTGAAATGAATAAGCCTAAACGGTGAATACCTTGTCGGTTGTTTAATACTTCTATTTGATTTTTATATTCGCTTGGTAATTTATCAGCAACTGCTTGAGGAACGATAAAAAGTGTGTTTTTAGTGCTAATCCCTTCAAGTGTTTTCAGATTTAAATGGTCTGGATGAATATCAGTAATTAAAATAATGTCAGGATTTGAACAGTTTTTATATTTTTTTAGATCTCCTGATGGATCTACATAAATAGTTTTACCCTCATATGTCAATATGATTGAAGCATGTGTTATAGGTTGTATAGTAAGAGTTCCATCTTTCGTTTGAATACTATCTATAGCTATTAGTTGAGCATTTAATTGTGTGAAAAATAAACTCATTACTAAAAATGTAATTTTCTTCATTTTTTGATGTTTAGTATTGATATATACATAAAGTGTACCAAAGTTAGCGATTGTTTTTTAAAACAGAAAGTCCGAAACTTTCGTTTCGGACTTTCTATTATAAGCAAGTGTTAAATACTCTATTTTACTTTATCAACTACAGCCTTAAAAGCCTCTGGATGGTTCATTGCTAAATCGGCAAGTACCTTACGGTTCAATTCGATGTTATTAGCTTTTACTTTACCCATAAATTGAGAATAAGACATTCCATATTGTCTAGCTCCAGCGTTAATACGTTGAATCCATAATGCACGGAAGTTTCTTTTGTTGTTTTTACGGTCTCTATAAGAATATAACATTCCTTTTTCAACCGCATTTTTTGCTACTGTGTAAACGTTTTTACGTCTTCCAAAGTAACCTTTTGCTTGCTTCAATATCTTTTTTCTTCTAGCTCTTGAAGCAACTGAATTTACTGATCTTGGCATAATTTCAATGTTTTTGTTTTATAATGGGCAGATTAAATTTATTTCAATCATTTATACGAGCACCATTACATGGTTAAACTAATTCCTAACTTCTATTTCAAAGTTAATTGTTGTAAGATGTTACTCTTGTCAGATTTGTGAACCAAACCATCATGAGTTAATCTTAACTTACGCTTTTTAGATTTTTTTGTCAATATATGACTCTTAAAAGCATGCTTTCTTTTGATTTTTCCAGAACCTGTAAGCTTAAAACGCTTTTTGGCACTAGATTTTGTTTTCATTTTCGGCATTTCTTCTTGTTTTTAACTTGCTTAATATTGTTATAATTTCGATAAACTCAATTTCCTTTAGTTACTGAGCGTAGTCGAAGTATTATTTCTTTTTTGGTGCGATATACATAATCATTCGCTTACCTTCTAATTTTGGTAATTGTTCTACCTTACCATAGTCTTCAAGTTCTTGAGCCAATCTTAATAATAAGATTTGACCTTGATCTTTATAAATAATTGAACGACCTTTAAAAAATACAAACGCTTTTAATTTTGCACCTTCACTTAAAAACTTGATTGCGTGTTTCTTTTTAAACTCATAATCATGCTCATCTGTTTGTGGTCCAAAACGAATTTCTTTAACAACTACTTTTGTTGCTTTAGATTTTAACGCTTTTTCTCTTTTCTTTTGTTCGTATAAATATTTTTTATAATCTATAACTTTACATACAGGTGGTTTTGCTTTGGGAGAAATTTCTACCAAATCAAGTTCTTGTTCTTTAGCTATCGCTTTCGCTTTGTCTAAAGAATATACTCCTACTTCTACGTTGTCTCCAACTAGACGGACTTCGTCAACATACTTAATCTTATCATTAATTCTATGTTGATCTTCTTTGATTACTCTCCAAGGCTTTCTTGCGCCTCTTCTTCTACGTATTGCTATGACTTAAAAATTTAAATTAAACTTATTTATTCTAATGTACTCTTTATTTCGTTCTTTATTAAAGATATAAAATCTTCAATAGTATAGGTTCCTTTATCTCCTTCACCATGTTTTCTTACAGATATTGTGCCATCTTTTTCTTCGTTCTCGCCTACAATAATCATATAAGGTATTTTACTCATTTCTGCATCACGAATCTTTCTTCCAGTTTTCTCACTTCGTTCATCAATCAGGGCGCGAATTTCGGAATTTTCTAAGACTTGTGAAACTTTTTCGGCATATTTTTGATATTTATCACTGATTGGTAGTAAAATAACCTGCTCAGGCGTTAGCCATAAAGGGAAGTTTCCTCCAGTATTTTCTAATAAAATAGCAATAAATCGTTCCATTGAGCCAAAAGGAGCACGATGAATCATTATAGGTCTGTGCAATTGATTGTCTGAACCTTTATAATGTAAATCAAATCGCTCAGGTAAATTATAATCAACTTGAATTGTACCTAATTGCCAACTTCTACCTAATACATCCTTAACCATAAAATCTAATTTTGGTCCGTAAAAAGCAGCTTCACCATATTCTACAACGGTATTTAAGTTTTTTTCTTTAGCAGCATTTATAATTGCATTTTCAGCTTTTTCCCAATTTTCATCTGTTCCAATGTATTTCTCTTTGTTTTCTGGATCTCTAAGTGAAATTTGAGCAGTAAATTCTTTAAATCCTAATGCTTTAAATACATATAGAACTAAGTCAATAACATTTTTAAACTCTTCATTTAACTGGTCAGGCGTACAAAAAATATGCGCATCATCTTGCGTGAAACATCTTACACGAGTCAAACCGTGTAATTCACCACTTTGCTCGTACCTATATACTGTACCAAATTCAGCAAATCGTTTTGGAAGTTCTTTATAAGAATACGGTTTAACTCTATATATTTCACAGTGATGAGGGCAGTTCATTGGTTTTAATAAGAATTCCTCTTCATCTTTTGGTGTATGTATTGGTTGAAAACTATCTTCGCCATATTTTTCATAGTGACCTGAAGTTACATATAACTCCTTTTGTCCAATATGTGGTGTAATTACCATTTCGTAACCTGCTTTCTTTTGAGCGCGTTTTAAAAATTGCTCTAAACGATCACGTAAAGCGGCACCCTTTGGAAGCCATAAAGGTAAACCTTGCCCAACTCTTGATGAAAAAGCAAATAATTCTAATTCTTTCCCTAATTTTCTGTGATCTCGTTGTTTTGCTTCTTCTAAGCGTTCAAGGTATTCCGTTAACATTTTTTGCTTAGGGAATGAAACACCATATATACGTGTTAATTGTTTATTGTTTTCGTCACCCCTCCAGTATGCTCCAGCAGCACTCATTATTTTAACAGCCTTTATTAGTCCAGTATGAGGTATATGTCCTCCACGACATAAATCAGTAAAATCAGCATGATCACAAAATGTAATTTCGCCATCATTTAGGTTTTCTATTAATTCAACCTTATATTCGTTGTTTTGTTCTTTATAATAGGATAAGGCATCCGCTTTTGAAATCTCACGAAGTTTAAATTGATGTTTTCCACGTGCAAATTCGATCATTTTCGTTTCAATCTGCTTAAAGTCTTTTTCAGATATGGTTTCTTCCCCTAAATCAATGTCGTAATAAAATCCAGTATCAATAGCAGGGCCAATGGTTAATTTCACATTAGGATGATAAAATGTAATTGCTTGCGCCAATAAATGAGCAGTTGAATGCCAAAAGGCTTTTTTACCTTCATCATCATTAAAGGTATAAAGAGTTAAGTTTCCATCAGTATTTAAAGGAGTGACTGTCTCTATAATTGTATCGTTAAATTTTGCTGAAATAACACTTCTGGCTAATCCGTGGCTAATGCTTGTAGCAACATCAATAGGAGTGCTGCCTTTTTTATATTGTTTTATAGAGCCGTCTGGCAAAGTAATATTGATCATAATATCGTTTAATTAAAGTACAAAGATATCGAAAACTATTATTTAACCATAATATGAATAGTAAAAATATATAGACAAAATTGATTATTTAATAGAAGACATTCTCCAGCGAGCATTTTTTGATGGGATATTGGAAGTTCAGCCGTCAAAATTGACATTTGATTATTATAAAATAGCGCAAGAGAAGGGTAGAATTATAGA
>CAMZLV010000012.1 GCA_947311835.1 uncultured Lutibacter sp.
AGGTTTTAGAACTCAATTAAAAGGAGTAAGAAAAGTGGATTTCTTTATGTTTAGGTTGCAAAAATTATTCGCCTAAAGACAAAAACTCCACAAGTTTTGTACTTGATCCCTTAATATTCGTATATTTACAAATCAAAAACTAAACTTCTTTTTTTATGAAAAAAATAATTTATTTATCAGTATTTGTATTACTGATTTCATGTAATATGAAAGGAAAAAAAGAGAAAGATATTATAGAAAGTATTTCAGTAAAACAATCTAAAAAAGATAGTGTTAATACACCAAATATATTTGTAGTTAAAACAAGATTTCCATCAAAAGATAATTTGCTTATTTCAGCAGACATATATGAAGTAAATGGAAAGAAACCTACATTATTACTTTGTCATCAAGCAGGATTCAGCCGTGGAGAATATAAAGATACGGCAATTAAATTGGCTCATTTAGGATATGCAAGTATGGCTATAGATCAACGTTCAGGAAAAGTAGTAAATGGAATTGTAAATGAAACAGCACAACGAGCTAAAGCAAAAGACTTACAAACAGATTATATTGATGCAAAACAAGATATAGAAGCAGCAATTGATTATTTATACCGTTTTAATGGTAATCAACCTATAATATTGGTTGGTAGCTCATATTCAGCATCCTTGGTTTTGTTAATTGGTAAAGACAATCAAAAAGTAAAAGCAATAGCGTCATTTAGTCCTGGAGAATATCTCAAAGGAATAAAAATGAGTGAATCACTTCAGAATTATAAAAAACCAGTTTTTGTAACATCCTCAAAAAAGGAAATTCAACAAATTGATGATTTAAATATTGTAATGACTGATGGTTTTAAATTTTGGTTTCAGCCACCAATAGAAGGTATTCATGGTTCGCGTGCTTTGTGGAATTCAACTGGCGGAAACGAAAAGTATTGGGAGGCTTTTGCTCATTTTTTAGAAATGTTGAAAAAGTAAAATATTATTAATTTAATAATAAAAGAATGTCTTTTTTGTAAATAACTCATTTTAAGTAGCGAGTTTTAACAATAACATATTTAATAGCGTTTTGAAGTGAAAATAATTTAAAATCATAGGAAACTTACTATACAAGTCGTAAATTTGTGTTTCGATTATTTTATAATGATAAGCAAAATTAAAAAAATAGCAGTACTCACATCAGGAGGCGATGCTCCAGGAATGAATGCAGCAATACGCTCAGTAGTTAGAACATGTGCTTTTTACAATATTGAATGTATTGGTGTTTATAGAGGATACCAAGGGATGATTGATGCCGATTTTAAAGAAATGAACGCGAGAAGTGTAAATAATATCATTAATAAAGGAGGTACTATATTGAAAACTGCTCGTTCAGAAGAATTTAGAACAGTAGAGGGACGTAAAAAAGCATATGATAATCTTATAAAAAATGGTATTGACTCTTTTGTAGTTATTGGAGGAGATGGTAGTTTTACAGGAGCCTTGGTTTTTAATAAAGAATTTAATTTTCCAGTAATCGGAATTCCAGGAACAATTGATAATGATATTTTCGGGACAAACTATACTTTAGGCTATGATACGGCATTAAATACAGTTGTTGATGTCATTGATAAAATTCGTGATACGGCAAGTTCTCACAACCGTTTATTTTTTGTTGAGGTAATGGGAAGAGATGTAGGATATATTGCGTTAAATGCAGGAGTAGGAGCAGGAGCAGAAGAAATATTAATTCCAGAAGAAGATTTAGGGATAGATAGAATGCTTGAATCACTTAAAAAAAGTAGAAAATCAGGAAAAACATCGAGTATTGTTGTTGTTGCTGAAGGTGATAAAACAGGTAGAAATGTGTTTGAATTGGCAGATTATGTAGAACAAAATTTACCAAATTACGAAGTGAGAGTTTCTGTTTTAGGACATATGCAGCGAGGCGGTTCGCCATCTTGTTTTGATAGAGTTTTAGCAAGTAGAATGGGTGTTAAAGCAGTTGAAACTTTAATGGAAGGTAAGTCTAACTTTATGGCAGGAATTAAAGATAATAAAATATGTTTAACACCTCTTGATTTAGCAGTAAAAGGAAAAACAAAAATAAATCAAGAACTCATAAGAGTATCTGATATAATGACAACTTAAATAAATAAATAAATGAAAATAGGTATTAACGGATTTGGTAGAATAGGTAGAATAGCATTTAGAATAGCTGTAAAAAACCCTCAAATAGAAGTAGTAGGAATTAACGATTTACTAGATATAGATCATCTTGCGTATTTATTAAAGTATGACTCAGTACATGGTCAATTTAATGGTACAATTGAAGTTAAAAATGGTAATTTAGTTGTTGATGGTAAAGAAATACGAGTAACTGCTGAAAGAAATCCTGAAGATTTAAAATGGAATGAAGTGGGAGCAGATGTAATTTTAGATTGCACAGGTATTTTTACTACATTAGATAAAGCAGCAACACATTTAAAAGCAGGCGCAAGAAAAGTTGTTATTTCTGCACCATCTGCTGATGCACCAATGTTTGTAATGGGTGTAAATCATACAAAAGCCAAAGCAACAGATACAATTGTTTCAAACGCATCGTGTACGACCAATTGTTTGGCACCAATTGTTAAAGTAATTAATGATAATTTTGGAATTGTAGAAGGATTAATGACAACAATACATGCAGCAACATCTACACAATATACGGTAGATAGCGCTTCTAGAAAAAATTATAGGTTAGGGCGTTCGTCAATAAATAATATTATACCAACATCTACAGGAGCGGCAAAAGCGGTAGGAAAAGTGCTTCCAGAAGTAAACGGAAAATTAACAGGAATGGCGTTTAGAGTGCCAACAGCTGATGTTTCTGTAGTTGATTTGACAGTAAGAACTGAAAAAAGCGCAACAATGGATGCTATTAAAAAAGCACTAAAATCGGCATCAGAAAATGATATGAAAGGTGTGCTTGGTTATACTGAAGAAGGAGTAGTTTCACAAGATTTTGTATCAGAGTCAAGAACAAGTGTTTTTGATGCAGGCGCAAGTATTGCTTTGAATGATAATTTCTTTAAATTAGTTTCTTGGTATGATAACGAATATGGTTATTCAACCAAACTAATTGATTTGGCAATGCATGTAAATTCGTTGTAAAAATGATTTTAATTGCTGATGGAGGCTCAACAAAATGCGATTGGATAGCGCTTAATGACAAAGGTGAAATTCTTTTAAAAACACGTACGCAAGGATTAAATCCGGCTGTGTTTAGTAAAGAAGTTATTCATAAAAGACTTATCGAAAATAGAGAGTTGCAAGGCGTTAAAATGCAAGTGGAACAAATATATTTTTACGGAGCAGGATGTGGTACTAAGCGTCCAAGTTTAATGTTGCAACATCTATTTGAGGTTTTTTTTGTAAATGCAAAAAGTATAGAAGTAAAAGAAGATACGTATGCAGCTACTTTTGCTGTTACTGACAAACCTGGAATTATTTGTATTTTAGGAACAGGTTCAAACAGCAGTTATTTTGATGGTGAAAAATTACATAATAGTGTACCTTCTTTAGGTTATGTTTTGATGGACGAAGCTAGTGGAAATTATTTTGGTAAAAAGTTAATTAGAGATTATTTTTATAAAAAGATGCCAGAAGATATTAGGATTCAATTTACTTCTGAGTATGACTTGTCTGCTGATAAAATTAAACTAAATTTATATAAAAAAGAAAATCCAAATACGTATTTAGCCACTTTTGCCGAGTTTTTATTTAAAAACGAAAGGAATGATTATTTTACAACTGTACTAAAAAAAGGAATAAAAGATTTTTTTAAAAATCGGATTAAGCCTTATGATAACTATAAGGAATTACCAGTTCATTTTGTTGGTTCAATTGCTTATTTTTCTTCAGATATAATTAATCAAATAGCTAAAAAATATGGCGTGACAATCGGTAATATTGTACAAAGACCTATTGATGGAATGATAGAATATCATCGTAAAAAATTACAATAAATCTAAAATTCGTTCAAGAGCCATTCCTCTAGAGCCTTTTATCAAAAGCGTACTGTTTTTGATTTTTTGAAGGTTTACATTTTTAATAAAAGCATCGAAGTTTTTAAATTTTGATGCTTTTTTTGTTTTAGTTATGAAAAAGTTTTCTCCAATTAAATAGATTTGATCTAAATCCATTTTTTCAGTGATATTTGCAATAATTTGGTGTTCTTCAATAGCCGATTTACCAAGTTCAAACATATCACCTAAAATAATAACCTTTGATGAAGCGTTTGCGTTAATTGAATCAAAATTTTCAAGAGCCACTTTCATACTACTCGGATTTGCATTATAAGCATCTAATACAATTTCCAAAGTTCCTTTTTTGATAATTTGTGATCTGTTATTTTTAGGATTGTAGTTTTCAATAGCATTTCTAATTTCAAATTTACCAATCTCAAAATAGTTCCCAATAGTTATTGCAGCAGCAATATTAGTGTAATTATAAGAGCCTATTAATTGACTGCTTATATCTATATTTTTAAATGATAATTTTACAAACGGATTTGCTTCTTTAATTTCTAAACTACTTTCAAAAGGAATGGTATGAAGCCCTTCAGATTGTTTTAGTTGAATTTCATCAGCTGTGTTTAAAAAAACTTTACCATTGTTAGATCTTAAATAATCGTATAATTCAGTTTTTCCTTTTATTACGCCTTCAATACTGCCAAACCCTTCAAGATGTGCTTTTCCAAAATTGGTAATATATCCAAAATTCGGCTGAGCAATTTTGCATAAAAATTTAATTTCATAAAGATGGTTTGCACCCATTTCTACAATACCAAATTCTGTTTGTTTGTTCATAGACAATAAAGTCAAAGGTACACCTATATGGTTGTTTAAGTTGCCTTTGGTAGCAACTGTTTTAAATTTTTTAATTAATACCGAATTTATTAACTCTTTAGTTGTTGTTTTTCCATTACTACCTGTGAGCGATAAAATAGGAATATTTAATACTTTTCTATGATATGTTGCTAATTCTTGAAGTGTTTCTAATACATTATCAACCAAAATGATTTTATTAGAAGTTTGATATTTTATTTCATCAACTATTGAAAAGGATGCTCCTTTGTTAATAGCTTCTTCAGCAAATTTATTTCCATTAAAATTCTCTCCTTTTAACGCAAAAAAAATCGTACCTTTTCTTATATTCCGAGTGTCTGTATCAACTAAATAGGATGCGCTGTATAAGTTGTATATTTCCGTAATTGTCATGCTCTAAAATTAAAAAAACCTCGTTAATTAAACGAGGTTTTAAGATTTATTTTACAGATAATAAATTTATTTAATTTTTTCTGTAGTACGAGTTCTTTTCTTAAACGTCATAGGACCTAGTTTGTCAGTTGCACATCTAAAGCCTATATAACTTGTAGCCATATATTCAGGAAGGAATCTTCTTTGAGAAGGGTCTAACCAGTATTCTCTGTCTCTCCATGAACCTCCTTTGTAAACTCTAGATATGTCACTAATTAATGTAGTACGGTACTCTGTATCATATTCTTGAATTTTCAAACCACTTTCACCGATATTAAACGGAGTAACAGGTGAATTATACATTCTAGGTTTAGTTTCTAGTTCATCTTCATCTTTATTGTATAATTTTGTTGAAGCTAAATCTCCATCTCTAGAATCAATATTATATGCTTTTTCATAATTTGGTCGCATATAAGCATCTTCTTTTGTAACAGGTACATATCTTAAACTTCCAGGTAAATTTTTAGGAACAATTTTTCCGTTTGGCAAAGTGTCAAACCTAACAGTATTGTAATCTACTACTACAACTTTACCTTCTTCATCAATCATTTTTTTGTTAAATACATTTCCTCTGAAATAATTAAAGTCATTAGCTTCTGTGTCAATAATAGGTCTGTACACATCTGCTACCCATTCAGCAACATTTCCAGACATATCATAAAGTCCGTATGCGTTAGGGTCGTATGATTTTATAGGCATACTAATAGCACCTCCATCGCTACTCCATCCAGCAGGACCACTATAATCACCTCTACCTTGTTTGAAGTTTGCTACTTGGTCTCCCTTAAATCGTCTGCCTTTATTTCTTGTATATTTGCCATTCCAAGCGTATTTCTTACGACCTCTAATGTTATTATATTCTCTGTTTTCAACATCTGCTTTAGCTGCGTATTCCCATTCAGCTTCCGAAGGTAATCTGAATTTAGGAGATAAAATTCCGTCGGATACTTTTACGTGTCTTCCTGTAAACTCACCTCTTTTTCCTCTTCCTTTACCTTTGCCCTTTTTTGTGGCTACAGGTAATCCTTTTTTATAAACTGAAGAGTCTCCTTCGAATAATAAAGTTGGATTGGCAAGATATGTATCAGTATTAAAATAATTTTGACCATTAAGTTCTAATGAGTCCATAGAGTATATGTTATTTAAAACACCTTTATCCATTAATGTTTTTTCAGAAACGCGGTCACTTCTCCATTTACAATATTCACTTGCTTGCAACCAACTAACACCAACTACAGGATAATCAGAATAAGAAGGGTGGCGTAAGTAGTTTTCAGTAAGTAGTTCATTTGCACCTAAAGTATTTCTCCATACTAAAGTGTCTGGCAACGCACTAGTGTATATGTGCTTGTTTTGTTCTTCTGATTTCGGAAATATTCTTTCTAACCATTCTAGATAGAATAAATATTCTACGTTTGTAACTTCATTTTCATCAAGGTAGAAAGAACGAACTTGCATTTGTACTGGAGTTGTATTCCAGTCAAACAGAACATCGTCTTGAACATGTCCCATAGTAAATGTACCTCCTTCAATTAATACCATTCCAGGAGGAGTGCTTTGTCCTCTGTAGTTTGTTGGTTCAGAAAAACCAGCGGCTTTTTTATCTTTTGAACTCCAACCTGTTAATGAAGCCCAATTCTTATTAGTACGATTATGGCAACTAACTAATAGTAGTGTTGATAATAAAATAGTAAATAAGCGACTCATCTTTATAATTCTCATATTCATTTGCTTTACAATTTGCATTTCGATTGTTATTGGCGCAAGATACACCAAATAATTTTTTTTACAAGTTTTTTTAATAGGTTTATGTCTATCTATTTGTTACCTAATAACGATTGTTTTATTTCTTTATTATATGTAATCTTGCATTATACTAAAATATATAACTAAATTACACGTTTATTATTGTGATATGAATAAATACCTCACCCTTATTTTTGTTTTAATTCTCTCAAGTTTTGTTAGTTACGCTCAAAAAAGTGTGAGTGAACATATAGTTTTAAATTGGAGTGAAAAGGCTTCAATAGTAACAAGTTCTAATAATAAACTTGCTGTAATTACATTAGAAAATCAATCTATAGACCTTAATTCATTACCAGTTTACACCAAATCATGGAGCGTTCCGAGTGGTTATGCTATCGATTCGTATACAATTACCAATACTTCTTTTGAAAATATTTCTTCAAAAGAGTTAGAAAAATCTTCATTAAAAAAAATAGAATCTACATTACAAAGTAAATTAACTATAGCAAAAAGCAGAAATCATTCTCAAGTTGTTTTAACATTAACACCTTTAATTAAAGAAGGGAACTCAATTAAAAAATTGGTTTCATTTGTAATCAATTATAAATTAAAGCGGAAATTGTCAAGTAAATTTACTTCTATGCGAAGTGGTTACAACTCTGTTTTGTCATCAGGAAATTGGTATAAATTTTCAGTAGACACTACAGGTGTTTTTAAAATAAACAGTTCTTTTTTGAGTAAATTGGGAATAAAAACTTCAAAGATTAACCCTAAAAACATTAAAATTTATGGTAATGGTGGACAAATGTTGCCTTTTTTAAATAGTGATTTCAGATATGATGATTTAGAAGAAAACGCCATTTTTGTAAAAGGTGAAGAAGACGGTAAATTTAATAGTGGAGATTATATTCTTTTTTACGCAAAAGGTCCTGACGCATGGAAGGTTGATACACAAGGAATAAATACAAGACATCAAAAAAATATTTTTTCTGATAAAGCCTATTATTTTATAACTGTAGATGGAGGAGAAGGGAAGAGAATTAAAAACGATACTCCTATTACAATTAATGCAACGCAACAAATATCAACTTTTAATGATTATACTTTTTATGAAAAAGATGAGCACAATATACTTGCAATTGGTCAACAATGGTTTGGTGATAACCTAACGATTGAAAATACGCAAACTTTTACAATACCTTTTAATAATATTGTTACTCAAGAAGATATAGGTGTGCGTGTAAGAGGAGTTTTGGAGTCAAGTATTTCAGGGCAAATGAATATTAAAGTTAACGGACAAGATTTATATACAATTAATTATCCTGCTATTACAAGTAGTTTAGTTCATGCTGTAGCTAATGAAGGGTATGGTGCAATTTCAGCATTAGGAAACAGTGTTGAGGTTGAAGTTACTTTTAATAATAATGGAAATCCATCAGCAAAAGCATTTTTAGATTATATTGAGATAATAGGACAAAAAGAATTAATAGCGAATAATAAACAATTCGGATTTAGAAATTTTAACGTTGCAAACGGTTCAGGTGTTGTAGAATATCAAATTAAAAACGCAACAACTATTTGGGATGTTACAGATTACACCAATCCAATACGAATTACCAATCAATCTGCAACTTCTGATTTTGAATTTAAAGCAGCAGCAGGAACGCTAAAAGAATATGTTTCTTTAGATGAAAGTGATTATTATCTTCCAAAAGTATTGCCAATCAGTAAGGTAGAAAATCAAAACCTCCACGCATTAGAAGATATAGATTATGTAATAGTAACTCAAAAGTATTTGATGAATGAAGTAGAGCGTTTAGCAACCTATCATAGAGAAAAAGGACTCACTGTTGAAGTTGTAGAATTAGATAAAATATATAACGAATTTGGATCAGGAAGTCCTGATGTAACTGCTATTAGAGATTTTGTTAAACATCTTTATGATAATGCGACAGTACCAGAAAAAAGAATTAAATATCTATGTTTATTTGGTGATGCCTCGTATGATTATAAAGATAGGATAAACGGAAATAATAATATTGTTCCAGCATTCCAATCTTATGAGAGTTTTAACTTAGCAACATCCTATGTTACGGATGATTATTTTGGGATGATGGATGCTTCTGAAGGTTTGTTAGATGGTGGCGATAAGCAAGATGTAGCAACAGGAAGAATTCCAATCACAACTATTGAGCAAGCCTCAAATGCAATAGATAAAATTATAAACTACAACAGTGTCAACTCCTTTGGAGATTGGCGCAATCAAGTAACTTTAGTCGCTGACGATATAGATGCTAATGGAGAAGAGGTTCTCCAAGCTAGTTTGGAAGAAATAGCAGATGAAATAGAACAAAGTAAACCTATTTTAAACGTAAAAAAAGTATATGCAGATGCTTATGTACAACAAATATCTTCTGGAGGAGAACGATATCCTGATGTGAAAACAGAAATTTCAAACGCCATTGAAAGAGGAACTTTAATACTCAATTATTTTGGACATGGAGGTGAAGATGGATGGGCTTCAGAACGTATTTTAGAAATACCTCAAGTGCAACAATGGAGTAATTATAATACACTACCTCTTATCATTACAATTACTTGTGAATTTTCTAAATTTGATAATCCGTTGAGACTGGCTGGAGGAGAGTTTATGATATGGAATAAAGATGGAGGTTCTATTTCTTTAATTACAACTACTAGAGAAATATACATCAACACAGGTAAAATTTTTAATGATCTTTTAATGAAGTTGCTTTTAGCCTTCAATAATGAAGAGTTAACAATTGCTGAAGCAGTAATGAAGATTAAAAATCAATTTGCGTCAAGCCAACGTTTATTTATTTATTACTTAGGCGATCCTGCAATGAAATTAGCAGTACCGAAAGCAGATATAAAATTAACTCATATGAACGGTGTTGATATAAGCACCTCTTTAGATACTATAAAAGCATTGTCACATATAAGTTTTGACGGAATAGTAACTGACCCTTCAGGAAATTTATTGACCGATTTTAATGGCGAACTATCAGCAACGGTTTTTGATAAACCAATTACAAGAACTACCCTTAATAATGATAATTTTGGAGTGTTTATGACTTTTGATGCTTTAGAAAGTAAAATATTTAGAGGACGAGCAACGGTAGAAAATGGACTTTTTTCCTTTGATTTTATAGCGCCACGCGATTTAAGAATAGCATACGGACAAGGGAAACTTAGTTTTTATGCTGATGATGATAGTATAGATAAAGCAGGATATAATTTTGATGTAACCATTGGAGGGATAAACTCGAATGCGCCAGAAGATAATCAAGGTCCAAAAATACAGTTATACATGAATGACGAATCATTTATAGATGGAGGAAATACAAACGCATCTCCATTATTTTTAGCCGTTTTGGAAGATGAAAATGGAATCAATACTTCAATCACAGCAGTAGATCATGATATTGTAGCTGTTTTAGATGGAGATACTTCAAATCCATTTATATTAAATGATTATTACCAAACAGAATTAAACGACTATACGAAAGGAAAAGTAAAGTATCCTTTAAGAAATCTTGCATCAGGATTACATACAATTGAACTTTGCGCTTGGGATACATACAATAATTCTTCTTGCGCTACGTTAACATTTATTGTAGTTAATGATTCTGAAATGGTGCTTGATAATGTGTTAAATTATCCAAATCCATTTGTAAATTACACCGAATTTTGGTTTAACCACAACAAACCAAACGAACCTTTAGAGGTTCAAATTCAAATATTTACAGTATCAGGAAAATTAGTTAAAACGATAAATCAAACAGTACAAACAACAGGGAATTTATCACGTTCTGTTTCGTGGAATGGACTGGATGATTTTGGTGATAAAATAGGAAAAGGTGTCTATATATATAAATTAAATGTAAAGAGCACTTTATCTAATATAAAGGCAGAAAAGTATGAGAAATTAGTAATACTTCAATAATATTAACGATATTTGTACATAGCTATAAATAAATAAACCCAATTTAAATGAAAAATATACCATTAATTGTATTTATAACATTACTTGCATTACCAACAATATTAAAGGCGCAAGATCAACCAAATCCAATAACAACAGCAACACCATTTTTGTTAATTGTACCTGATGCAAGAGCAGGAGGAATGGGAGATGTTGGAGTTGCCACAACTCCAGATGCTAATTCATTACATCATAATGCTTCAAAAATTGCTTTTATGAATAGCGATTTTAAAGTAGGAATAATTTATACTCCTTGGTTAAGACAATTAACAAACGATGTCTTTTTAGGCGGATTTACAGTTGCGAATAAATTAACTGATAGAAGCGCTTGGGGAGTAAGTTTAAAATATTTTAACCTTGGCGAAATAGATTTAACAGATGATTTTGGAGGCGATCAAGGAACAGAAAAATTAAATGAATTTTCAGTAGCAGGAAGTTACGCTTTGAAATTAAACGAAACCTTTTCTATGGGTGTTGCAATGCGTTATATTCGTTCCGATTTAGGAATTAAATCAGGAAATACACTTTTAAAACCTGCAAATACATTTGCAGTAGATGTTTCAGGATACTATCAGTCTGACGAGCAAAATTATGGAGACTTTAATGGTAGATGGCGTGGAGGATTTAACATCTCTAATTTAGGAAATAAAATATCATATACTGATGATGCAAATAATGAAAATTTCCTTCCAACCAATTTAAAATTAGGAGGAGGTTTTGATTTTATTTTAGATGACTATAATCGTATAAATACTACTTTAGAATTCACAAAATTATTGGTTCCTACACCACCACTAAGAGACCCTATAACAGGTGAAATAATTGAAGGAAAAGATGATAATGTTGGTTTTCTTCAAGGTGTTTTTCAATCTTTTGGTGATGCTCCAGGAGGAGGAAGTGAAGAGTTAAAAGAATTTACTTGGGCGCTAGGAGCAGAGTATCTATATGACAATTCATTTGCAGTTCGTGCAGGGTTTTTTAATGAAAGTGATTTTAAAGGAGGAAGAAAATATTTTACTTTAGGAACAGGATTTAAGTTTAAAAGTAGCAATATAGATATTTCATATTTATTCAATTCATCTGATGTAAATAATCCTTTAGAAAATACACTTCGTTTCTCTCTTTCTTTTGATTTTGGAGATTTATATGAAGATTATTAATAACTTTTTTATATGAAAAAAATCCATTTATCAACCACAATTGCAGTTTTTGAAACAGTAGATGAACTTCCAACAGAGGTTCAAGCGTTGATGAATGAAGCAATTAATACACGTAAAAATGCTTATGCACCATACTCTCAGTTTCATGTAGGCGCAGCATTTTTACTCGAAAATAGTGAAATAATAACTGGAAATAATCAAGAAAATGCGGCATATCCGTCAGGAATGTGTGCAGAAAGAGTTGCAGTTTGGAAAGCCAGTTCTCAATATCCAAAGGTTAAAATTTTGAAAATTGCAATTACAGCAAGTTCTATTAATAATATTGTGAAAGAACCAGTTGCGCCTTGTGGCGCTTGTAGGCAAACGCTACTTGAATATGAAGTGAATCAAAATTCAAATATTGAAATTTATTTTATGGGAGAAACAGGAAATATCATAAAAACAAACTCGATTAAAGATATTCTACCATTGGCATTTGACAAGTCGTTTTTGTAATAATATACTGTTATTTAACTATTCTAGCACTTCTTCAATCACTTTTCCAGTAGTACCATTTGGAAATTCAATATCTAACAAAGCAGCAATTGTTGGTGCTATATTAGTTATAGGATAATAGTGATTAGAAACTCCTTTGTTAAAGCCAACTCCATAAAATATTAATGGAACATGTGTGTCATAACTATACGAAACACCATGTCCTGTACCTCCTTTGTGCATATAATAACTACTAAGTGTTGAAGGGTTTAGCGAGTAGATTATATCTCCTGATAATTTTTGATTATATCCACGTTGTATATAACTATAAACGCCTTGTGTAAAATCATTTGTTTGCAGTGTTTTTGCTGAAATAACCTTATAAATTCGATCGTATTGAATAATTTCTTCGATTAAAAAATCAACAACTTCATTTTTTGATAATTGTAATCGTTTAAGTTCTGATTTATTTAAGAAAACATTTGTGTTGTATATATCTTCGATGATTTTGTTTGAGCCATATTGCTGTAAGGTAACTTGGTTTAGGTGTTTTTTTAATTCACTCACATCAAAATAACCTGCAGGAATTTTTAAACTTTTTAAATAATTAGGAACGTTTATTGCACCATGGTCTGCAGTTAAAAATAGACTGTAATTTTTTTTACCAACATTAGTATCTAAGAAATTAAGTAATCGTTCTATTTCTTTGTCCATACGTATATAAACATCTTCAATTTCTTTAGAATCAACACCATAACCATGACCAATATAATCAGTACTTGAGAAACTTATCGATAAGAAATCAGTAAACGTACCTTTCCCTAATTGTTCTCCAATGATAGTAGCTTCTGCAAAATCAGTTGTTAACGTATTACCAAAAGGAGTACTTCTGATTAAATTATAATTGCCATTTAAAGTCCTCAAATTAGGAATGTCATGAGGAAATGTAGGTGTGTTTTCACCTTTAAGTTTCATCTCGTAATTATTGTTGTCACTAATACTTTCAGTATATGTAGCAATGTCATAATAGGTGTTCCAAGGTTTGCTTAAATAGTCATTCGCATTATTATTAGTATTAAATTCTTTTACCCATTTAGGCAAATCATTTCTATAAAAAGAACTCGTAATCCACTTATTAGAATCATCACCTTCATACCAATATGCAGCATTTGCCGTATGACCTGCAGGAAGTATCGCTGCACGATCTTTAAGACTTATACCAATAACTTTACCACGCATATTTTGTGCTAAATGAAGTTGGTCTCCAATAGTTGTAGTAAACATTTTTGAAGGTGATTTTTGACCTTGATTTGAAGTAGAACCAACCGTTTTGTAATTAATATCATTTACACAATACACTCTTTTTTTAGCGTATTTATCATACCAATTATTACCAATTATACCGTGATTTTCTGGTGCCGTTCCTGTGAAAATAGTTGCATGACCAACTGCAGTATGTGTCGGAACATAATTAAAATGTGTATTTTTAAGATTAAATCCGTTATTTATTAATCGTTTAAAACCACCATCTCCATATTTATCTTTAAATCGTATTAAATAATCATAACGCATCTGATCGATGACAATACCTACAACAAGTTTTGGTTTAATACTATGTTCTAAGTTTTTTTCTTGAATTTTAGGTATATCTTGTGCTTTACAATTAGATAGAAGTACAATGATAACAAATAGTGAAAGATATTTTCTCATTTTTTTTTAAAAAAAATTAACAGAAACAAATATACGATTTTATGATGTAAATAGTCGCTAGATTATATTAATTTAATACTTTAGCAAAAAGAAATTGAATGAACTATATAGAACATGTAGGTAAGTATTTTATTATGCTTCGACAGGTCTTTAAACGTCCGCAAAAATGGCGTGTTTTTAGAGAGACTTTATTTAGAGAAATTGAAGATTTAGGATTGAAATCATTAGGAATAATAATGTTTATTTCTTTCTTTATTGGAGGTGTTGTTGCCATTCAAACAGCATTAAACGTTGATAGTCCTTTTATCCCAAAATATTTAATAGGATTTGCTACTAAGCGCTCTATGATTTTAGAATTTGGACCAACATTCACTTCAGTTATACTTGCAGGTAAAGTAGGTTCGTATATAGCCTCAAGTATGGGTACAATGCGCGTTACGGAGCAAATAGATGCACTAGAAGTTATGGGTATTAACTCGTTAAGTTATTTGGTCTTGCCAAAAGTGGTAGCGACTTTGTTTTTCTACCCTTTTTTGGTTTTAGTAGCCATGTTTTTAGGTATATATGGAGGATGGCTTGCAGGAGTGCTTACAGATTTATTTTATTCGGTTGATTATATAGATGGAGTTCAACTAGAGTTTAATCCATTTTTTGTAAAATACGCATTGGTAAAGACAGTTGTATTTGCATTTGTAATAGCAACAGTTCCAGCATATCACGGTTATTATGTAAAAGGAGGATCGCTTGAAGTTGGTAGAGCAAGTACACAAGCTGTAGTATGGACAAGTGTGGTGATAATTTTATTGAATTATTTTTTAACACAAATGCTTTTAGGATAATGATAGAAGTTAAAAATTTACATAAAAGTTTTGGTGATGCGCATATTTTAAAAGGGATAGCAGCCTCTTTTGAAAAAGGAAAAGTCAATATGATTATTGGACAAAGTGGTTCTGGAAAAACCGTATTTTTAAAATCCTTATTAGGATTACATACGCCAGAAGAAGGAACAATTTCTTTTGATGGACGTGTATATTCAGAGTTGGATATCAACCAAAAAAGACAATTAAGAACAGAAATAGGAATGCTCTTTCAAGGAGGCGCATTATTTGATTCACTAACAGTAGAAGAAAATGTAATGTTTCCTTTAAAGATGTTTTCAAACCAATCTAATAAAGAAATGCTCGAAAGAGTTAACTTCGTTTTAGATAGAGTCAATTTGTATAAATCGAATTTTAAATTTCCTGCCGAGATTTCTGGAGGAATGCAAAAACGTGTAGCCATAGCACGTGCAATAGTGATGAATCCTAAATATTTATTTTGTGATGAACCAAACTCAGGTTTAGACCCTCAAACAGCTACTGTTATTGATAATTTAATTCAAGAAATAACAGATGAATATCAAATGGTAACGGTTGTAAATTCACATGATATGAATTCTGTAATGGAAATTGGAGAGAAAATTGTTTTTTTAAAAAATGGTAAAAAAGCTTGGGAAGGAACAAATAAAGAAATCTTTGTGACTGAAAATGAGGCGATAGTAAATTTTGTTTATTCATCAAATTTATTTAAAAAAGTACGAGAAACATATTTGCAAAAAAGTAAATTATAAAAGCATTTGTTTTATATAAAAAGTAGTTTATATTTGCACCCGCTAAAAGGAAAAAGAATGACTTGGTAGCTCAGTTGGTAGAGCACCTCCCTTTTAAGGAGGTGGTCCTGGGTTCGAGCCCCAGCCAAGTCACAACAGTTAAGTTTGAAAGGTC
>CAMZLV010000013.1 GCA_947311835.1 uncultured Lutibacter sp.
ATGAATTGGTTATTAATTGCGCATGTGTTCCTCCATAAACATAAATCAAAACTGGATATTTTTTATTGGCGTCAAAATTGGCAGGTTTTATCATTCTTGTGTATAAATCAAAACCATCAGATGATTTTAAAGTGCCAAAAGTAATTTCTCCTGTTTTATAGGTTTTTAAAGGGTCTTCTGCCTTAAAAATAAGTATTTTAGTTCCATTATTTACATTGATTAAACTAATTTCTCTTGGTACAGTTAAACTACTAAATTTATCAAGAATATAATCACCATTTAATTGTGCTTTGTGTGTTCCTTTTTTTGAAGTTAGTTTAGTTACTGTGTTTGTTTCAATATTTATTTTATACACATGATTTTGTCTACCATCTTCTCCTGTGGCTGTAACTATAACATTTTTACCACTTTTATCAAATCCTAAAAAGGATGTAATTGGAAATTTAAATTTGGTCAATTTTTTTAATAATTTTCCTTTAATATTATATAAAAATAAATTTTTAAAACCATCTCGTTCACTCATCCAAAGAAATTTTTTAGCGTCATTTGGTAAAAAAACAGCATCATTTTCTGGTTCAACCCATCGCTCATTTGACTCTTCAAATAATGTTCTTATTTTTTTACCAGAATTTACAGCATATAAATTCATCGCAAAATGATTTTGCGCTCTATTTACTTCAGCAACTAAAACACATTTTCCGTCTGCTGACCATGAAAGATTGGTTAAATAATGTTCATCTTTTGTGTCAATGTCTAAATATATAAGTTTGTTATTTTTAATATTATAAATTCCTATTTTAGCCTGTTCACTACCTTGTCCTGCCATTGGATACTTAATATTGTTAAGCATTGCAGGATAGGTTGTAATATCAACCAAAGGATAATCTGTAACATTGGTTTCATCTTTTTGATAAAAAGCAAGGTATTTATTATTTGGCGACCAAAATGTTCCTTTTGAGATGCCAAATTCATAACGTGCAATGGCTTGACCTGAAACTATATTCTTATCAGCAAAGTTTGTAATGGCAATTTTAGAGTTGTTTTTAGTTGCTATAAATAAATTATTATCAAGTGTATATGCTATAGCATCAGAAGAAAAATCAACATTTTGAGCGTTTTTATCAAATTCTATTTGCTGTTGAATCGTCTTATTTTTATAATTGTAAATAACAATGCTATTTTTATTTCTAAAAGTGATGGTTTCACTATCAATGTGCAATAAACGAGGTAAACGCTTTAAATTTTTATTGATCTTTTGAATATCATTGAGTGTAATTGTTGCTATTTCTTGTTGATTCGCATCTTTTATAAAATAGGTTTTTCCTTTTCTAACTACATAATTATTCGTTCCGTCAACACCTTGTAAACTAAATAGCGTGTTTGGCATTAATCCGTTTGAATATGATAATACAGCATCATTTAAAGTTAATACTTTTTTTTGTGCTACTGCTGATAATGTTATGAATGTAAGAAGTATTACTATTATTTTTTTCATGTTTATATTGCTTAATTTTTGATTACTAAACCAACTAATTTTTATGTTATTCTTAATTTTTAAGAGTTGTTTCGAACAATTTAAATATACGTTTGTACTCATCTGCCCAAGAACTTGGCTCAATAAAACCATGTCTTTCAACAGGATATAAAGCCATTTCCCAATTTTCTTTTTTTAATTCGATTAATTTTTGAGTTAAACGGACAACATCTTGAAAATGAACGTTGTCATCTACCATTCCGTGTAAAATTAACAGATTACCTTTTAAACCATCAGCAAAATTTATTGGTGAACTTCTTTGAAATGCAATAGAATCAGTAGTTGGCGTATTGAGTATATTAGCAGTATAATCATGATTATAGTGTGCCCAATCTGTAACTGAACGAATTGCTGCGCCACTTTTAAAAGTATCAGGAGCGTTAAACAAAGCCATAATTGTGATAAACCCTCCATAAGAACCGCCATAAATTCCAACATTATTTTTATCAACTCCTAATTTATTTACCAAGTAATTTACTCCATCTACTTGATCTGAAAGGTCTTTTCCGCCCATATGACGGTAAATTGCTGTTCTAAAATCACGTCCGTAACCTTTACTTGCTCTATAATCTATATCTAAAACGGTATAACCATTGTCTGTTAAAAAATTGTGAAACATATATTCTCTATAATAACCACTCCACCATTTATGTGCGTTTTGCAAATAGCCTGCACCATGAACAAACACAACTGCTGGTTTACCGTTAGCGCCTCCTTTTGGCGTGTACAATCGTGCAGCAACCTCAACTCCATCTAACGCTTTAAAAGTTATATTTTGAGGAACTCGCCAAGCATATTTTTTAAATTCTGATGTTGTTGAATGTGTGATTTGTATTGCTTTTGCACCTTCTTTATTTTCTAATAAATACAATTCCCAAGGTTTGTTTGAAAATGACTGTCTGATGGCAAAATAGTTTTCGTTTGGCGAAATTGTCACTTCATTATTCCCTTCTAAATGAGTGATTTGTTGCTTTTTTAGATTTTTTAAATTCAATTTATAAAACTGACGTTCTCCAGTATTCACTTCATTGGTAGTAATATACATTGATTTTTTATCTGTTGCTAATTCAGCATTGTGTACTTCCCATTTTCCTTTGGTTAGTGCTTTTTCTTTTTTGGTATTTATATTGGTTTTATAAAGATGCGAATAATCTGTTTTTTCTGATTGATACCAAATAGTGCTATTGTCTAACCAACCGTAAGTTGAGCCTCCATTCCACCAAGGTATTCCAGGACCTCCAATCCAAGCCTCATCGTGTTGATGATTTACTTCAATAAGTTTTCCGTTTTCAAAATCTATTTTAGCAAACCAACGGTCTTTATTATCGTTTGAACGAATTTCTACAATTGTATTTTTTCCGTCAGGAGAATTGCTGGTTTCAAAATAATTTACGTTTTTTGGTGTATCGTATTTTGGATTAAAGTCTGTATCGTACTCTTTTAAATACAATGGTTTCTTATAAATACCTGTTAGCGACTCAATAGTTACTTGATAGGTTGTGTCTTTTTTAAAATCAATAATCCATAGTTCGTGTTTTGCTTCCTTTCCTCCTACTTTTGGTCTTGTATTTTGATCTTCTGTATAACCTGATTCTGAAACAAAATGAGGTACGATTGTTTTTTTGTTTTTTGGATATTCTGATAATTTATACGTTGCGAATTGTCCGTTTTTATTCAATCGTAAATTTGATATTGATTTACCATTTAAAAAAATTGTTTTGGGTTTTTTATACGTAAGTTTTTCTGAATGGTCGTTTTTTAATTCTTTACGTTCTTTTCTGTCGCGCAATACTTCAAACAAATCTAACTGTTGTTGTTTTAACCATTTATCTTGCTTATTATCCGCAGTTTTTGATTTTGAACTAGCAGTTCCTGATTTAATATTAGTAAGTTGTTTAATCGTTCCTTCATCTAAATTTAAAGAAAATAAATTGTTGTTTTTATTAAAAACAATTTCTTTATCATTATTATAAAAATGAACGTTAGATTCTCTTTCTGAATAAGTTATTATTAGATTTTTTGTTGTATTTATAGTTGTATTGTATAAAAAAATATCTCCATTTTTTACGAATACTTTTTTAGTTTTATCGGAATTATAATCTTCATCATAACTCAATTTCATATTCATTTCTTCTGCAATAGAAACTTTGCTTACTTGTTTAGATAGTAAACTGTATTTATACAATGAGCGTATCGGTTTTTGTTCTGGATTCCAATCAAAATATATAGTTTTGCTGTCTACACTCCAAAAAATATTGGTTGGTGCGTAACCAACAAATTTTTCGGCTTGCATAATTTGATCAATTGTTAATGTTGATTTGTTATTTTGTTGCGAAAACATAGTAACTGTTAACATTAAACAGAAAATTGAAATATATTTTTTCATGGTCTTGTTTTTATTTTGATTGCTAATTTTATATTTTACAAGATTCTTCACTTCGTTCAGAATGATAAATTAATTTTTATATACTTTAAGCATCTGTTTTGGTAATTCTACTCCTTCAGCAACAAAACGTTTGTGTACGTTTTCAAAGAGTATTGCTCTATTTCTATATTCTTCAAAAGGTTCGCTAGTCCATACATAAGCACGTAAAAGCACTTTATGGTTGTCACTAGATATAAATCGTACATCTACTTTATCTTTGTATTTTGATATTTTGCTTTCAGCATTATCTATAGTATGTTCTAATTTTTTGATTTCTTCTTGAATAATTTTACGAGCCAAATCAATATTGGCATATAAGTCAATATTGAAATCGTTAAAACTTAAAACTTTTGAATCTTCAATGGTATGGTTTAAAATGGACTCTGTACTGATTACTGAATTTGGAATAATCAAACGTTTATTTTCAAAATTGTTAATTACGGTATGGCGCAATGTAATATCTTCAACAATACCAACGCGCAGTTTATCTAATCGTATAAAATCTCCTACTCTAAATGGTTTAAAAATCACTATAAATGCTCCTGCAATTAGGTTTGATATTGCTGCTTGTGCTGCAAAACCAAGTATTGCTGCTAAAATTCCTGCCCCAGAAAATATGAAGGTTGCTTTTGCTCTAAAAATAGGAACAGAAAAAATTATCACAAATAGTGCGATTAATCCTGCAAAAAATTTAACAGAATTCATTAAAAACTTAAGACTTGTAGTGCTATAATCTCTATGTCTACTTTTATTTCTTTTGTTTATCACTTTACGAATTACAAACCGAACAATTCGTGAAAACAGCCAAGCAACAAGGGTTATGGCGATAATATATAAGAATATATTCCAAAATTTATCTAATCTTAAAAAGTTATCTAAAATAATAATCATTCTTTTATTGCAAGGTTAAAAACTGCTGTTGCGTGAATTTCAGTTGTATCAAAAACTGGTACTGACACATCATTTTGTTTAATTAAAAGTGGTATTTCAGTACATCCTAAAACAATACCTTCTGCACCGTTATTAATTAGTTTGTTTATAATTTCAATGTATTTTTTCTTCGAATTCAGATTTAATTCTCCTTTTGACAATTCGTCATAAATTACATCGTGTATAATTTGCCTATCGCTTGTATTTGGTACAATTGTTTCTATTCCAAAGTCTGCAAGGACATCCGTATAAAAAGTTTTTTCCATAGTGTACTTTGTACCTAAAAGTGCAACTTTTTTAATATTTTTTGCTACAATTTGTTTTGAGGTTGCTTCTGCTATATGTATTATCGGAATTGAAATTGCTTTTTTAACTGCGTCAAAAGTTAAGTGCATTGTATTGGCACAAATTATAATGAACGAAACTCCCGCTTTTTCAAGGCTAAGTGCGGCTTCTATCATTAATGCATCTAACAAATCCCAACGTTCTTGATGTTGAAGTGTTGCAATTTCTCCAAAATCAACAGAATTAATTACGACTTTACTAGTGTGTGCATTACCATAAACATCTGATGCCAAATCATTGAGAATTCTATAATACAGTATTGTAGATTCTGGTGTAATTCCTCCTATCAATCCAATTTTTTTCATAAATCTTAAAATAAAGTTGTTTGATCTGTACTATCTGTTTTCTTTTTAGGTTTTATGATTGGCTTTTTTTTGTTTTCGTCAATTATTGGTGATTTATTTGTTGTATCCTCTGAATCAATTTTTTCTATATCTAATCCTAATTCTTCTGTAATTTTCTCTTCTACAACTTCTACTTCTTCTATTTTTGGAGGATCGTATGGTAATGGTTCTAAACGATTCACCATTTTTATTTTTTCAGTAGTCAATTGATTTCCAAGTGATTTTATTCCTTTAACAGTAATGAAATCTTCAATATTTACATTTTTATTTTCTAAACTTCGTTTAGAAAAAACGACTTCTACCATTGGTCTAAAATCCGTTGATACTAGTTCTAATTGCGTTTTAGGGTGTTCTGAAATAAAACGTTCTTCCTTATTCGGATTATCAATCATAAAACGTTTTATATAATAACGTTCTTTGGTTCCATCAAAATAAATTGCCGAAATCGGTTTATTTGGAATCCATTTTTCAAGAACAATCATAGTATCATCAAAATGAACAGATAAATCAGGAGTAATTGTTTTTACAAAACCTTTTTGATTGATAATAAGCAATCTATCTTCAGCAGTAAATTCGCCTAACAATTCGCCTCTTTGATCAACGTTTAAACGCTGTACTGTATCATCAAACCAAATTTTTCTTGGTTTTAAGGTTGAAATTCCTTTTTCTTTTAATTCTATTTTTTTTACAGCATATTTTGTTAATCGATTTCCTTTAGTTCCTCTTCCTTTTATCAGTAATTCTGAAAAATCTAAATCCCATTTCAACTTTTTAATACTACCAACTGCACGTAAATAAACGGTAACAATTTCTGCTTCTCCATTCGAATTTGCAGTAAAATATAGTATTTTAGAACCTTTATTTCCTGCTGTTAAATCATATTCTCTATCTCGTGTAATTGAAGTAACGTTAAAACGTTTCATATATGATGGTCCACTTCTTCCATCACGATAAATCATATTATAAACGGTACGTTTGTCGGCTTTTTTAAAGATTGCGACATATAATATATCTTTTCCAACAAATATTTTAGAATCAATTTTGGTCACCATCATTTTACCATCTTTTCTAAAAACAATTACATCATCTATATCAGAACAATCTGTTACAAATTCATCTTTTTTTAGTGATGTTCCTATAAAGCCTTCTATACGATTTACATATAATTTAGCATTTTTCATCACTACTTTAGATGCAACAATATCTTCAAAGGCGCGTAATTCTGTTTTACGTTCTTTTCCCTTACCGTATTTGGTTTTTAGATTTTTAAAATAGTTAATTGCATAGTCAATTAAATTTGCCAAATGATGTTTAACATTCGCTATTTTTTCTTCTATGGTTTCAATATGTTGCTTGGCTTTATCAATATCAAATTTAGATATTTTCTTAATGCGTATTTCCGTTAAACGGATAATATCTTCTTTGGCCAATAATTTTAATATGTTTTAATCGAGTTTTTCATCGTACTAGAAAATATTTAATATTTTTTATGTAGATAAAAACACAGTAGAGTTTTAATCGAGTTTTTCATCGTACTAGAAAATATATTAACGAAGCATTATATGCTACAAGGTCTATTTCGTTTTAATCGAGTTTTTCATCGTACTAGAAAATATTAAATGGCAAAAAATCAAAAAAAGCGATGCTATTGTTTTAAT
>CAMZLV010000014.1 GCA_947311835.1 uncultured Lutibacter sp.
ATAATCAAACCCAATTTCTTTTAATTTTTCTACTATTTCAGGTCTATCTCTAACTCTTCTTAAATAACCTCCAAGATTTTCTCCTTTATAAACAAATCGATGGTTTGGTCTAATTTTAACGCCTTCTTCCAAGGCTTGTTTTGTCAAATCAAGCCATTTTTCATGACTTCTTTTGCGCTTATCAGTTGTTTCAATTGTTGTTGTCATACTATTTAGTTGTTGTTGTTGTTGTTGTTGTGCAAATATAAATATTATTTTTAATAATTATAAATAATTATAAATTATAATGTTTCATTAACATTTTTTCATACATTCTATCTGGAAGAATGCGTTTCAAAACAATAGAAAATTTTTGCATAAAGTCACCAACTTTATAGTGTATTTTAGGTTTTTTAGTATTGATAATTTTATAGATTTCTGCTGCCATATCTATCGGATTTTGTCCTTCTGATACATGAGCATCCATCAAATCTAAATTCATTTGATACGTTTCTTTATAAGCAGAATCCTCAAAAACAGGTGTATGATAACGTCCTGAAGCAATATTAGTTGCAAAATCTCCAGGAGCAACGGTAACAACTTTTATTCCAAATTCTTTAACTTCCATGCTAGTTGCTTCTGTAACCAATTCTAAAGCTCCTTTTGTTGCTGAATATACTCCTCTAAATGGTAAACCCATATAACCTGCAATAGAAGTTACATTAATTATTAATCCTGATTGTTGTTTGCGCATTTGAGGTAAAACAGCCTTCATCACATCAATAGCACCAAAAAAATTGGTGTTAAAAACCTTACGCATTTCATCGGTCGGCGTATCTTCTATTGGTCCTGTAATTCCCATTCCTGCATTGTTAATCAGCACATCAATTTTTCCTTCAGATGAGATTACAGTGTTTATTGCAGTATCAATACTAACTGTATCATTCACATCTAATGCTATTAATTTAAAAGGATGATTTGTTATTTTATTCGGATTTCGACTCGTACCATATACAGTAAATCCCTTTTGAGATAAAAATTCTCCAACAGATTTCCCTATTCCTGAAGAACCTCCTGTGATTAGTATAACTTTATTCATTTTTGTAATAGTCTGAATTACGATTTTTAAATTAAAAAAACAAAATATAATCAAAAAATCTAAGAAAAAAAAGTGTAAAACACAAAAAATGGCAAGCGACCTACATCACACTGCTACAACCTAATACCTTTGCTGCGTTCCCGCCCTGGAGGATTCAAAGGGAGCTAGTTGTGTAGAACTTGCCGATGCAAATTTACAATCAATTTTATCGTTGCGCAATATTTTTTTATTATTTTTCTGTAACATTTTTAACTAACTGGATACTAATCGTTTTATAAAACTTACCTTACTAAATTAATTGTTACGGTTAGTTTTTGTACATTTGTTAAACTTAAAATCAACTAAAATGAATGCAATTATCAAACAAAACGGAATCAACTTTGGTCTAATATTAGGATTTTTATTAGCGCTTACAACACTACTTGGTTATGCCGTAAATAGCGAAATACTAGTT
Source organism: uncultured Lutibacter sp. (assembly GCA_947311835.1). Classification (GTDB taxonomy): domain Bacteria; phylum Bacteroidota; class Bacteroidia; order Flavobacteriales; family Flavobacteriaceae; genus Urechidicola. The sequence goes on from CAMZLV010000014.1 coordinate 1,533, forward strand.
AGTTATTGGACATTAGGATATATTTTTCTAACTATTATAATTATCGGTATTATTGCGATTGCCTATGCCAAAAAAGGTCTTGAAGGGTTCATCTCGTTCAAACAGGCTTTTACCACATATTTCATTTCGCTTATAATTGGACTTGCAATAAATGGTTTAGTAGATTATCTAGTATTTAATGTTATTGACACCGATTTTAGAGAAGTACTAAAGCAAAAAACCATTGAAAAATCTGAAGAACAAAAGGATTGGATTGTTGGTAAAATGATAGATAGTGGCGCAACTGAAAGCGATATTGAAGAGTTTGAAACGAATTTTGATAAAAATTTAGATGATGTGAAGAACGGAAATCAACATAGTTTAACAAAACAAATACAAGGCTTTTTCGGCTTTGTAGCCTTTTTCTCTATCTTTGGACTTTTATTAGCCTTAATTTTAAGAAGAAATAATCCTTCTGTAGAATAAATTAAAAATATATGGATATATCTGTTATCATTCCTCTATTGAATGAAGACGAATCTTTACAAGAATTATATGATTGGATTGTACGCGTTGTGCAATCCAATAACTATTCTTATGAATTAATTTTTATTGATGATGGAAGTACAGATGACTCTTGGAAAGTAATTGAAAAACTATCAAAAAAAGATAGCAATGTAAAAGGAATTAAATTTCAAACCAATTACGGAAAATCTCAAGCCTTAAATGCTGGTTTTAAACAAGCACAAGGCGATGTAGTTATAACTATGGATGCGGACTTACAAGACAGTCCTGATGAAATACCTGAACTCGTAAATCTTATTAAAAATGATGGGTTTGATTTAATTTCTGGTTGGAAAAAAATACGCTATGACTCCAAAATTCGAAAAAATATCCCTTCAAAATTATTTAATCTTGCTGCACGTAAAACTTCAGGATTAAAACTCCATGATTTTAATTGCGGTTTAAAAGCATATAGCAATGAAGTTGTTAAAAATGTAGATGTGTATGGCGAAATGCATCGCTATATTCCTGTACTTGCCAAAAATGCTGGTTTCACTAAAATAGACGAAAAAGTTGTACAGCATCAAGCAAGAAAATACGGTGTAACAAAATTTGGAATGGAACGTTTTGTCAATGGATTTTTAGATTTAATAACTATTTGGTTTTTATCTAAATTTGGTAAACGTCCTATGCACTTATTCGGATTATTAGGTAGTTTAATGTTTGCTGTTGGGTTTATTTCTGCCTTATATATTGGCATTACTAAACTTTTAAGACTCTTTTATTACCATACTCCTACTCGATTGATTACAGAAAATCCTTGGTTTTATATTGCCCTTACAACTATGATAATTGGAACGTTATTTTTCTTGTCAGGTTTTTTAGGAGAACTTATCTTAAGAAGTAAACGTGACACCAATCGCTATAAAATTAAGAAAAAGATAAACCTCTAAACATTGTTTTATTTGTAACTTTGTTTTAAAGAAATTTTTAAAAATATATGGAAAACAATCAAATTATAAATAAAGCCAAATTGTGGCTTTCCGATACTTTTGATGCTGATACTCAAAAAGAAATACACGATTTAATAACCAATAATCCTGAGCAACTTGCTGACAGATTCTATAAAAACACTGCTTTTGGAACTGGTGGAATGCGCGGTATAATGGGAGCAGGAATCAATAGAATAAATAAATACACGTTAGGAAGAGCAACACAAGGACTTTCTAATTATTTGATAAAAACATTTCCTAAAAAAGAATTAAAAGTTGCCATCGCATTTGATTGTCGTCATAACAGCCAAAAATTTGCAAAAATAGTTGCTGATGTATTTTCAGCAAACGGCATAAAAGTTTTTCTTTTTGAAAGTCTTCGTCCAACTCCCGAATTATCATTCACAGTTAGACATTTAGGCTGCGATGCTGGAATTGTGTTAACCGCTTCTCACAATCCTCCAGAATACAATGGTTATAAGGTATATTGGAATGATGGAGGACAAATTGTTCCACCTCAAGATGGTGAAATAATAAACGAAGTAAATGGCTTAGATTTTTCGGAGATAAATTTCAGTGCTAATAAAAATTTAATTGAGATTATTGGAGATAAAATAGATGCAGTTTTTATTGATGGTTGTGTAAAAAACGGTACAATTCCATCAGTAAAAAATAGAAAAAATCTTAAAATAGTTTTCACATCACTACACGGAACTTCGATAGTTGCAATACCAAAAGCACTTGAAAAGGCAGGATATACTGACGTAAATATTGTTGAAGAACAACGCGAACCAAATGGTGATTTTCCAACTGTTAAATCTCCAAATCCTGAAGAACCTGCTGCTTTAAAAATGGCAACAGAACTTGCTAATAAAATTAACGCAGATATTGTAATCGGAACAGATCCTGACTGCGATAGATTGGGTGTTGCAGTAAGAGATTTAGACGGTAATATGAAATTGTTAAACGGCAATCAAACGATGGCTGTTATGACCAATTTTTTAATTAAAAAATGGAAAGATGACGGTAAACTAAACGGAAATCAATTTGTAGGTTCTACGATAGTATCAACCGAATTAATTGGTAAAATTGCTTCTAATTATGGTGTTGAAACTAAAATTGGTTTAACAGGTTTTAAATGGATTGCCAAAATGATTAGAGATTTTAATACAATGGACTTTATTGGTGGAGGCGAAGAAAGTTTTGGATATATGGTCGGCGATTTTGTACGTGATAAAGATGCGGTAACAGCTACGTTATTGGCTTGTGAAATTGCTGCTTATGCTAAAGAAAATGGCAGTTCTTTTTATGAAGAATTATTAAACATTCATCTAAAACACAATTTCTACAAAGAACATCTAATTTCTATCGTAAAAAAAGGAATGGATGGTGCTCAGTTAATTAATGCTATGATGAGTAAAATGCGTAAAAACCCTTTGACCGAAATTGATGGTGAGAAAGTAGAATTTTTAACAGACTATCAATCATCAATCAGAAAAAATTTGATTACAGGAGAAGAAACAATTATTGATGTTCCAAAATCAAATGTACTTATTTATCATACCGAAAACGGAACTAGAGTTGCTGCAAGACCAAGCGGAACTGAGCCTAAAATAAAATTCTATTTTAGCGTAAACACTCCTTTTGACACTATTAAAAACACAAAAGAAATTGAAGCCAAATTGGACGCTAAAATCCAACGAATTATAAAAGAAATGAACTTATAAATGAACTATTTTAAAAAGATAATACGCTACGCATTACCGTATAAAAAATATGGTTATTTAAACATCCTTTTTAATATTTTATATGCTTTATTCAGCACATTTTCATTTTTGGTATTAATGCCTTTATTAAATGTGATTTTTAAACCAAATGAAAATCCTATATCACAAAAACCTGTTTTTACAGGAATTGCAAAATTAATGGATTATTTTAAGGATTCTATGGGTTACTACATTCAAAGTGTTGCAGGTGAAGACAAATCAAAAGCATTAATTATAGTAGTTACACTTGTAATTGTGACATTCTTTTTTAAAAACATCTTTAATTATTTAGCAATGTATTTTATTACATTTTTAAGAAATGGTGTATTAAAAGACATTAGAAACGATTTATACAAAAAAACGATTGAACTACCAATTTCATACTTTTCTGAAAAACGCAAAGGTGATATCATGTCACGAATTGGAACGGATGTTTTAGAAATTCAACATTCTTTTTTATCTGTTTTAGTAATGTTAGTTAGAGAGCCTTTAACCATTATTTTTACTTTGATTGCAATGATAATGATAAGTTTAAAATTGACTGTTTTTGTATTTATATTTATCCCTATTTCAGGATATTTGATTTCTTTAATAGGTAAGAGTTTGAAAAAAAAATCAGACAGTGTTCAAAAAGAACAAGGTTATTTTTTATCTTTATTAGAAGAAACCCTTGGAGGATTGAAAATTATAAAGGCTTTTAATAGCGAAGATAACTTTAATTCTAAATTCCAAATATCTACTTTACGTTTTAATAATTATTCAAATAAATTATTAAACAGAATTAATCTATCAAGTCCAACAAGTGAATTTTTAGGCATTGGTGTAATAGCCGTTTTATTATGGTACGGAGGAACTTTGGTTTTGGTTGAAGGAACTCTTGACGGCGAATCATTTATTGCTTACATGGGATTAGCCTACAATATTTTAACTCCAGCAAAAGCGATTTCAAAAGCAAGTTATAGTATTAAAAAAGGAAATGCTGCTGCTGAACGTGTTTTAGAAATTTTAGAAACTGAAAATTCATTAAAAGATATCGACAAAGCGATTATAAAAAGTAGTTTTGACAATGAAATTAAATTTGAAAACGTATCATTTAAATACGAAGATGAATATGTTTTAAAAGACTTTTCGCTTACCATCAAAAAAGGACAAACAGTTGCGCTTGTTGGACAATCAGGAAGTGGAAAATCAACTATTGCTAACTTAGTTACTCGTTTTTATGATGTAAACAAAGGCACTATTACTATTGATGGAATTGATATTAAAAACTTAACTAAACATTCGCTAAGAACTCAATTAGGAATGGTAACTCAAGATGCCATTTTGTTTCATGATACGATTGCAAATAACATTGCTTTTGGCAAAGAAGTTACAGAAGAAGAAATTGTAAGTGCTGCAAAAATTGCAAATGCACATGAATTTATTTCAGAATTGCCAAAAGGTTATCAAACCAATATTGGCGATAGTGGAAATAAACTTTCTGGAGGGCAAAAACAACGTATTTCTATTGCTCGTGCAGTACTAAAAAATCCACCAATAATGATATTAGATGAAGCCACTTCTGCTCTTGACACTGAATCTGAAAAATTGGTACAAGATGCACTAGAAAAAATGATGCAAAATAGAACTTCAATTGTTATTGCGCACCGTTTATCAACCATTCAAAAAGCAGATACTATTGTGGTTATGAAAAAAGGAAAGATAGTAGAACAAGGAAATCATCAAGAATTATTGGCTGAAAAAGGAACGTATCACAAGTTAGTTACCATGCAAACTTTATAAATTAATAAAATGAATAATCTAAAAAAATTAAGCAAACAGCAATTAATTTTCTTAATATTAGGACTTATAGCACTTACAACAATAAACACCTTGTTTATTCCTAGTGGTTTTTTAAGAGGTGTTATTTTTGGATCTTCAACCGTTTATTTAATGTTTGCTATTATTACACTTGTTAAAAAAATTAAGAACAATTAGATTTTCAAACCCAATTGTTCAGCTTTTTTAAGCATAAATTGATATGCTTCATCATAATCATTGGCAATATCACCTTCGAGAATAGCCTCTTTAATAGCATCTTTTATCGTGCCAATTTCTCTACAAGGCTTTAGGTTAAAGGTTTCCATAATCAATTCGCCAGAAATTGGTGGTTGAAAATTACGTACTTGATCGCGTGCTTCTACTTCTTTAATCTTTTCTCTAACTTTCTTAAAATTTTCGTGATAACGTTTAAATTTTTTTGGGTTTTTAGTAGTTATATCTGCTTCACAAAGTGTCATAAGACTGTCTATATCATCTCCTGTATCAAAAATTAAACGTCTAACAGCAGAGTCAGTAACATCAGTTGCTAATACAATTGGTCGCGAACTTAACAATACCATTTTTTGAACAAATTTCATTTTATTATTCAATGGCATTTTGAGTCGCTTAAACAATTTATACACCATCTTAGATCCTACAAATTCGTGTGCATGAAAAGTCCATCCATTTTTTTTATCAAACTTTTTTGTTGGCGCTTTTCCTATATCGTGCAGTAATGCAGCCCAACGCAACCATAAATCATCAGTCGTTTTGGCGATATTATCTACAACCTCTAGAGTGTGATAAAAATTATCTTTATGTCGTTGCCCTTCTACCTCATCAACGCCTTTTAAAGCAATTAATTCTGGTAAAATTTGAGGTAATAATTTTGTTTTATCTAACAATAAAAAACCAATAGAAGGTTTAGGCGTTAGTATTATTTTATTGAGTTCATCAATAATTCGCTCACGTGTAATTATCTTTAATCTATCAGCATTTTTAGTAATGGAATCTAATGATTTTTGCTCAATTTGAAAATTTAATTGTGTAGCAAAACGAATTGCACGCATCATTCTTAAAGGATCATCAGAATAAGTGATTGATGGATCTAAAGGTGTTTTTATAATTTTATTTTTGATAGCATCCATACCATTAAATGGATCTAATAAATTTCCCCAAGTTTTTTGATTTAAACTAATAGCCAACGCATTTATAGTAAAATCTCTTCGATTTTGATCGTCTTCAAGTGTGCCATTTTCTACAATCGGATTTCGACTATTTTCAGTATATGATTCTTTGCGAGCTCCAACAAATTCTACTTCTATATCATCCGTTCGCAACATTGCTGTTCCGTAAGTTTTGAAGACTTGTACTTTAGGATTATTCGGAAGTAATTCGGCAACTTTTTGCGCCAATTCAATACCACTTCCTACGGTAACAATATCAATATCTTTGGCTGTACCTCTATCTAAAATAAAATCTCGAACAAAACCTCCAATAACATATGATGCTACATTTAATTCTTCAGATGCTTGTGAAATTAATTTAAAAATTGGATGCTTTAGGGCTTGGGTATAGTTCATTAAATATTTTATTTTCTAATAATGGTCACACAACCATCGTTTTCTATCTTAAGTATTGTAGAGGGTTTACTACATACTTTATCTTGGTGCAAATTTACAACATAGTCAACGCTATCCAAAATCACAGCTTCTATTTCTTTAAAAGATTTTGGCGATGGTTTTCCACTTGTATTTGCTGATGTTGATACAATTGGTTTGCCAAATTCTGAAATTAATTGATTACAAAAACCATCTTTTACAATACGAATTGCTACTGTGTTATCTGAAGCAATTACATTTTTGGCTAAATTATTAGGTTTAGTATAAATTACGGTTGTTGGATTGTTTGCATTATTCAAGACGTTTTTAATATTCGCTGGAATCGTATCAACATAATTTTGCAACATTTCAAAACTATTGACCAAAATAACCAAACTTTTAGATTCGTTTCTCTTTTTAATTTTATAAATTTTTGCAACTGCTTCAAAATTTGTAGCATCGCAACCTATTCCCCAAACCGTATCGGTTGGATAGAGAATTACTTTGGATTCTATTAAGTATGACGCTATTTTTTTTAAACCAATCATCTATATATTTTACTTACATTTGTATTATTCTCAAATTTAATTGATTTTACAAAATTATGAAATTTAAAAGCGTTCTTGTTGCAAATAAAAATTTAAATATTGTAGGCGGAAGTGAAACATTTACTTACTATTTTATTAAAGAACTTGTGTCAAGAGGTTTTGAAGTTCAGTATTTTGCTTTTAAAAGAGGACTTGTATCTTCAAAAATAGAAAAGGATTTAGGCGTAAAGTTTATGGACAAATCTTCTTATGATGTTATTTTTTCTAATCATAACAAGTGTGTCAGACACTTGAGTTCTAAAGGATTAATCATTCAAACATGTCATGGTATTTATCCAAAATTAGAACAACCTTCACGCTTTGCAGATGCACATGTTGCCATTACTGAAGAAGTTTTAACTCATATAAAGTCAAAAGGTTATAATGGAAAAGTTATTCTAAACGGTATAGATTGCGAGCATTATAGTCCGAAACAAAATATCAATAAAAGCCTACAAAATGTGCTAAGTTTATGTCATTCTGAAGAAGCAAACAATGCCTTAAATGATGCTTGCAAGCAATTAAACATCAATTTTAATAGTTTAAATAAATACACCAATCCTATTTGGAATATAAGTGATGAAATTAATGAAAATGATCTTGTAGTTGGTCTTGGACGCTCTGCTTACGAGGCTATTGCGTGCGGAAGACCTGTACTTATTTATGACAATCGTTCTTACGCTAAGTCATACTCTGACGGTTATTTAACTGAAGAAAATATTGATTTGGCTATTTTAAACAATTGTTCTGGAAGGTATTTCAAAAAAGAATTTGATGTCAATGATATTGTTGATGAATTAAAAAAATACAACGCAAATGATTCGCTATTTTTACGAAATTATGCCTTAGAAAATTTAAATATTAAAACACAAATTGACAAATATTTAGATTATGCTGAAAACACTGTAAAAAAGAAAGGTAATTTATTAATATCCCTTTCAAAATTGGCTTTTGCAATCAAACTCAAATTACAACTCCTTTTTTAATAGATTAATCGAATTTGTTTTCAGCGAAAAATTCCTTTAAATTGTAAAATCCGATTGTTTTTTTAACTTTTTTACCATAATAAGCAGATAAGAGATAAAATTTATTTTTTAAACTTTCTTGCTTCCATTGCTTATAATCCTGTATCTTATTTTTAAGTGATTTTAATACAGTTGGATGTATATTGAAATCTTCTAAAACAGTTGGTTCAACGGCTCCAAAGCCTCTAAATTTATTGGATTTATTTTTGAGATGTATTATCGTAAGCCATGAAGGTTTATTTGTAACTTCTAAAATGTTTTTTTCATATTTCCAGTGCGTATGTCCTTTATGCCAAACTGTTTTAAAATTTTGTTTTAACTCAATTAAACTAATATAAGGATTGTAAGAATGTAGCATCTTACCAATTTTCACATTTTTACCAACTTTCATTCCATAACCTTCAACAATATCAATTGCCATATAATTTTGATTATCAAAATAACTTTGTACTACATTTATATAGTTTTTATGCAAACAATCATCATTATCTAATCGAGAAGTGATAATATATTTTTTTGTATCTAAACGTGTTACCGTTTCAATAATTGAAGGGATAAATAGTTCCATTCCATCAATAAAAAAAGGTGTGAAATTTTGATATTCTACTTCAAATTTTTTGATTTTTTCCTTATAAATTTCAGGTGTAGTTACATCGAAAAAAACCAACCATTTAAAATTTTGATTTGTTTGATTTTTCACCGAAGGAAAGCAATAGTTTTTAAACAATTCGAACCGTTCTTCATGCCATGCGTCAGACAAAACGGCTTCATTGTTTTTTGTAGTGCTCCAATCTTTTCTTCTTAAATTAAAACGTGTTATAATATAATGCTGAAACATTCTACTTTACTATTTTAAATTTTTTCTGAGTAACCACATTTTCACATAGCGCAAAAATACCGAATAAGAATGTGTATATGAAAGCACTAAGCCTACCAAGCCATCTCTAAATCCGCCTTGAACAATATAATGCTTAAAAAATCTCCAACTTGGTTTTATTATAAAATGAAATGGTGTTAAAGTTCCTGTTTTTTCATTGAATTGAACTGCTTGTAACCATGCGTATTTATTCAACTTTTCGAGATAATGATCAAAGTTTTTATACGAATAATGGTCAATTTTACTATCAAAAACTCCTAATTTGCCTTCGGCTTTTATGACTTCATGCACTAAATTCCCATTGTATCTGCAATGTTCTTTTAAAAACAATCTAACAACTCTATCTCTTCTATGTCCACTGAATTTTACCTTTTTTCCCATAAAATAAAATACTCGTTTAACATAATAGCCAACATAATCTTTTGGGTTTCTAACAGCTTCAAGTATTTCATTTTCTAATACTGTTGATACGCGCTCATCTGCATCTAAGATATATATCCACTGATGAGAGGCTTTATCAATTGCATAGTTTTTTTGGGTAGAAAAATCATCAAATTTTCTTTGAAGTATTCTAACTTCATAGTTTTTAGCCAACTCAATGGTTTTATCTGTACTAAATGAATCTATAACAATGATTTCATCAGCAAACTGTACCGATTCTATAGCTTTTACTATATTATCTTCTTCAT
>CAMZLV010000015.1 GCA_947311835.1 uncultured Lutibacter sp.
AAAATGAGAAAACAGAAAAGCAAGGTATTAAAGGTAAAAGACTTAAAGCTGGATGGGACAATCAGTACTTATTAAAGGTTTTGAAAATTAAAGTATGAGTTTGCCCTGCCTTTTTGCTTTATTTATTCTGTTTTTTAAGATTTAAGAATTTTACTTGTGCTAAAAATTGTTGTTAACTCTTTTCTGCTTGAATAACATCATGAAAGGTTGGTGAGTTTTCTGTAATACTTACCGAACCTTTTTTATTAATTTTAAAAGTAACATCCTTTATTGTAGTAAACAACAAAACAGACAAAAACGGATTTTTAAGGTGTGATTTTATTACTTCAAAAGCCTCTTCTAATGTAAGTTCGTTTTCGGTATCTTCTGTTTCTCTAGATCTATACCTATATTTTAATAAAACTTTAAATCTATCTTTGGAATAAATAGGTCTTATAAATATATTCCTCAATTCAAGTTTACCGATGGTTTTTGCCATAGTCAACTTAGCAAAATTACCTTTATCTACACTTTCTTTTACTTGTTTCCAAAAAATAATAAACTCGTTTTGATAGGACATAAATTAAAGATTGGTTATAAAATATTTGTGTGATATATATTACAAAGATACTATTCTTTAAAAAGAAAATACTATAACTTTTTTTTTACTTTTTTATAGTAAACGCTATTTGATAATACATAATTACAATCACGTACTAAATAATCATAAAAAGCCATACATAATGTACGGCTTTTTAAAAGTTATGTGTAAAATATTATTTTTCTACGCCTAAAACGTCTTTAATAATTCTTTCTAATTCTTGTTTTGGAAGCGCTCCTTGTGCCATTTGTGGTTCGCCATCTTTAGGGCAAAACAACATTGAAGGAATACTTCTAATAGCAAATGCAGCCGATAATTCTTGTTCTTTTTCAGTATCTACTTTATAAATATTTAGTTTATCTCCATACTCTTCGCTCAATTGCTCTAAAATAGGTGCTACCATTTTACAAGGTCCGCACCAATCAGCATAAAAATCTATAATACAAGGAACATCTCCTTCAAACTTCCACTCTTTATTTTTTTCGAAATTAAAGACCTTTTCTAAAAAGGTTTCTTTTGTTAAATTTTCTGTCATGTTATTTTTATTTCAATTATACATAATTACTTGACAATAAAAATGCCAAATTTTAATGCGCGACAAAGTGACTGAAAATTAAGCAATTTTGTCGTAACAAAAGTTACATTTCTGCATAAATAGTACTTAATTCATTTTTAAGTCAGTTTTTTTATTTCAATTTGTTGGTTTCTAAAGGTTATTACTTCGCCTTGATTTTTTCCTAAAAATAGTTGTCCTATAGGTGAATTTGATGAAATAGCATAATACGTTTGGTTTTCAACTGCCAATTTTCCAACGCTAATGGCGATAAAATAGTTAAACTGATTGGTATATACTATACTTCCTAAGCCTACAACTTTGTTTAAAACATCAATCTTTAATTTGTCTAATTGTAGTTTCATTTCACTAACAACTTTTAACTGTTGTCCTGCTTTTTCCATTTCTAGTTGCAGCATTGCTCGTCCTGTTTCATGCTTATCTCCTGCTGAACTTTTGGTTTCTGATTGCAATGCTTGTTGATTTGATTTTATAGTGTTTTCAATAGTTTGTAATTTTTTGTTTACAAATAACACACATTGATTATATAACTCTTTTTTAATGTTCATTTTACATTTATGCTATTCCTACGAAGGCAGAGATTTACTTGTATTTTAAAAAATTACTGTTTTAATACTGTGAATCTAATGCATAAATAGCAAAAGACGCAAGCCAATGACCTCCTTCATAAGAATCGCCAACTAAATTTGGTAATGAATACTTAATATGCTCTTTTGCAATTACTTTTAAATGGTCTAATGCTGGAATTCCTTTTGAAATTTCGTTTAAACACCAAGCTCTAGAGAAATTTAGTCCATCAAGGTGTACTAAATGTCCATCTGTTCTATCACTAACCTCTCCAACTTTAAGAGTATAATTTTTATCATATAAATTGGGTAAGAATTTATGCAGCCAAACATCAAACTCATCAGTTTCTAAAACTCTTTTCATTAAAGCAGCCTCTTCTAAACAAGCCGATAAAAAATCAGTTCCGCTTGGTTCCCAATCCATTGGACAGTTTTCATCGTTTAAATAAAAAAATTTGGCACGTTCCTTAATTATTTTCAATAAGACTGTATCATTATTTAGTTTTGCGTAATCGTAAGCAAAAATCATCCCAAAAGCAGTGTTTGAATGTGTTCCAACTCTAATAGGATAGTTTAATTTAGGTAAAAATGTGATGTATTTACTTGAAATTAAATCTGCTAAAGGCTTTAAATTTTGTTCTAACTTTCTTGCTCCTTTATTATCCCAAGTTTCTATTTCTAAAGTAAGTTTTAATAGCCACGCCCAACCATAAGTACGCTCGTAATTTTTATTGTATTTATCATCAAAATAACTAATTTCTTGTTGAATATTTATTTGATTAATATTGCTTTTTATTTTTTTTAGAATCGATTGAAATTTATCTTTTGAAAATGCATTTGGATTATTTTTAAGTAATTTAACTAAAGACCAATGACCATGCACAGATGAGTGCCAATCAAAACAGCCATAAAAAGCAGGATGTAATTCTTTAGGTGTTTTTAAATATGATGCGTCGCCAATAGTTTGACTTAATTTATTTGGGTACTCTGTTTCTATACAATGCAAAGGTAATTTAGATAATTGCTCTATATTTAAATGTGTAAATACAATTTTATCATTTATCTTTTTTTGAGCCTTACAAGATACAAATGCCATAAATATTAAAAAAAGAAACGTTTTGTTTATCATTTGATTTTGTTTTATAAAACACGAATATAGATAAAATCCCCTCATTTATACGTTACGTAAATGCGTTTTTTTAGTATTTGCATAAAATTATTGTTGCTTATTTTGCTATGCTATGTTTAGTTCTTTAGTTTCACAAACCTTAAATCTCATTAAAATTCAAGTTTTAATTGCACATCTATTACTTTCTCTTTTTTCTTTGTAACATTGTTTAAATTTGTTACAGAAATTCCTAATAATCGTACAGAATTTGCTATTTTATTTTGATATAAAAGTTCTTTAACTGTATCTAAAAGAATTGCTTTGTCTTTTACATAATATTGTAATGTTTTACTTCTAGTTTGCTGTGTGAAATCGCTATATTTTATTTTTAAAGTGACTGTTTTTCCTGCTAATTTAGATTTTTTTAAGCGTTTTTCTAATTCATCTGTAATTAACTCCAATTGTTCTATCATAAACACTTCTGATGTTAAATTTTTTAGAAATGTATGTTCTGCTGCAACTGATTTTGGTGTGTGATTTGGGTTTACTTTGCTATTATGAATACCTCTAACAATTTGATAATAATGTGCGCCTGATTTTCCAAAATTAGTGATTAAAAACTCCTTTGATTTTGCTTTTAAATCCTTGCCATTAAAAATTCCAAGATTGTACATTTTGGCTGCTGTAACCTTTCCAACGCCATAAAACTTACGAACGTCTAATTGCTCTAAAAATTGAATTGCATCTTCTGGTCTAATTGTTTTTTGACCGTTTGGTTTATTAATATCTGAAGCAATTTTGGCTAAAAATTTATTGTACGATATTCCTGCAGACGCTCTTAATCCTGTTTTTTTAAATATTTTTTCGCGAATTTCTTTAGCAATTAAACTCGCCGAAGGATTTCCTTTTTTGTTAATAGTAACGTCTAAATACGCTTCGTCTAAAGATAGTGGCTCTACCAAATCTGTATATTGAAAAAATACTGTGTGAATCTGTTTAGATATTTCTTTGTATCGCTTAAATCTTGGTGGTACAAATATTAAATTCGGACAATTTTTACGAGCCAATACGCCACTCATAGCCGAACGAACTCCAAATTTACGAGCCTCATAGCTCGCAGCAGATACTACGCCACGCTCTGAACTACCTCCAACTGCCAAAGGTTTACCTCTTAATGCTGGATTGTCTAATTGTTCTACAGATGCATAAAAAGCATCCATATCTACATGAATTATTTTGCGGTATGTTTCTATATTTTCCACAATCAAAAATACAAAAAAAGACCTTGTAAGTTTTAAAACTTACAAGGTCAATATATTTTTAATAAAAGAGTTACAATTCTTAACCTTATCTCTTTCGTCTAAAAGTCTAATATCTATTAAACAACTCCTTGATCTAACATTGCATCAGCAACTTTTACAAAACCTGCAATGTTTGCACCTGTTACGTAATCAACATATCCATTATCTTGCGTTCCATATTCAACACATGATGCATGAATATCACTCATGATTTGTTTTAATTTAGCATCAACCTCTTCACGAGTCCAATTAAAACGTAGTGAGTTTTGACTCATTTCTAATCCTGAAGTTGCAACTCCACCTGCATTTGATGCTTTTCCTGGAGAAAATAAAATATTTGCGTTTTGGAATGCTGTTATTGCTTCTGGTGTACATGGCATGTTTGCTCCTTCTGCAACACACATAGTACCGTTTGCTATTAATGTTTTAGCTTCGTCTTCGTTCAACTCATTTTGAGTAGCACAAGGATAAGCAACATCACATTTAACTGACCAAGGTCTTTCGCCTTTAAAGAATTTTGCATTTGGATATTTTTCAACATATTCGTGAATTCTTCCACGTTTTACGTTTTTCAATTCCATTACAAATGCTAATTTATCAGCATCAATACCATCAGCATCATAAATATATCCTGAAGAATCAGATAGTGTTACTACTTTTCCACCTAATTGAGTAATTTTTTCAGTTGCATATTGTGCTACATTTCCTGATCCTGAAACTACTGCAGTTTTTCCTTTTAAAGACTCTCCTTTAGTTCCTAACATCATATCAGAAAAATATACTGCACCGTAACCTGTTGCTTCTGGACGAATTAAAGAACCTCCATAACTCATTCCTTTTCCTGTTAATACTCCAACAAACTCGTTGCGTATTTTTTTGTATTGTCCAAATAAGTAACCTATTTCACGTCCTCCAACTCCAATATCTCCTGCTGGAACATCTGTATTTGCACCAATATGACGAGATAATTCGCTCATAAATGATTGACAAAATTTCATTACTTCGTTATCTGATTTTCCTTTAGGATTAAAATCAGATCCTCCTTTTCCTCCACCCATTGGTAAAGTAGTTAGTGAGTTTTTAAATACTTGCTCGAAACCTAAAAATTTTAAAATTGATAAGTTTACTGATGGATGAAAACGTAAACCTCCTTTGTATGGTCCTATCGCTGAATTAAATTCAACTCTATAACCTCTGTTTACTTGAATCTCTCCATTGTCATCTAACCAAGGTACTCTAAAAAGGATGGTTCTCTCTGGTTCAACCATTCTTTCTAATAATTTTTTTCCTTGATATTTAGGGTTGCTTTCAATAAACGGAATCACTGTTTCGGCAACTTCGTGTACTGCTTGTAAAAATTCTGGTTCGTTTTGGTTACGTTCTTTTACGTAATCCATAAAAGCATTTATTTTTGATTCCATAATTTTAACTATGTTTTTTTTAGAATATTTAATATTTAATAGTGCAAATATACTTATTTTACCATTTTCTATATTTATTTTTAGTTTTTATTTTACTTTATTAGTTGTGTTTTTTTTAAGTATTGGTTAAAGAAAATAAACTTCATTTCTTTTTCCATAAAAAACCGTAGATTTGCAGGATAATTTACCTAGAAAATGATGTTAGATAAAGTAAAAAAAATGATGGCTGATGTTGAAGTGTTTAAAACCACTTCAAAAGATGAAATTGAAGCATTTAGAATTAAATACTTAGGAAGTAAAGGATTGTTAAAAGAACTTTTTAATGAGTTTAAAACAGTTGATGCTTCTATGAAAAAAGATTTAGGACAAGCCTTAAATAAATTAAGAAACGCTGCCTCAACAAAGGTTCAAGAGTTAAACGAATCACTTGAAAACACGCAAGAAACAAAAAGTTTTTATGGCGATTTAACTCGTCCTTCTGAGCCTATTGAATTAGGTGCGCGTCATCCTATATCTATCGTAAGAAATAGAATTATAGAAGTGTTTTCTAAAATTGGTTTTACCGTTTCTGAAGGACCAGAAATAGAAGACGATTGGCATAATTTTACTGCACTTAACTTACCTGAATATCATCCTGCAAGAGATATGCAAGACACTTTTTTTATTGAAAAAGATCCTGATGTTTTACTACGAACGCATACAAGTTCTGTACAAGTACGATATATGGAGAATAACGAACCTCCAATTCGTACCATTTCTCCAGGAAGAGTGTTTCGTAACGAAGATATATCAGCAAGAGCACACTGTATTTTTCATCAAGTAGAGGGTTTGTATATAGATACCGATGTTTCGTTTGCTGATTTAAAACAAACGCTTTTATATTTTACTAAAGAGATGTTTGGCAAGTCTAAAATTAGATTACGTCCTTCCTATTTTCCGTTTACAGAACCAAGCGCAGAAGTTGATATTTATTGGGGATTGGAAACTGAGGTGGATTATAAAATTACTAAAGGAACTGGATGGTTAGAAATTATGGGTTGCGGTATGGTTGATCCTAATGTTTTAAAAAACGCCAATATAGATCCTGAAAAATATACAGGTTACGCCTTTGGTATGGGAATTGAACGTATAGCTATGTTGTTGTATCAAATACCTGATATCAGAATGTTTTATGAAAATGATGTTCGTTTTTTAGAGCAGTTTAAGTCGATTATTTAACGGTGAAGGGTTTTAGGTAATGGGTAATTTAACTGAACACTTAACTATTTTGTCACTCCTGTAATGGTAAGAATAAAACCTAAACTTATTATAGATTCAATGGAATATACGAAAAAATTAATTTACTTTTAAATCATTCCAAAATGAAAAAAGACATTAAAATTCCTGAAGTTACAGACGTTTTTATGGCTGTGGTAAAAGAATATAATACTGATTTTAGATGTGATGATTGGAATGTGTATCTTATCAATAATAAAACGGTTGATTTAGAAATGGTACTCGTAGTTTCTTATGGTTATAAGGAAAAAGACAAAACCTCAACAATGCGCAAGAAAATTGAGGTTCTTCCTGCAAATTCTTATGCAAAAATAGAACTCATACAACCTGAACTTTTTAAATTGAATAACGAATTTAAAGTTACTTTTTTTGCTGATAACAAACTCTTTGATAAAACATTTTTATTCGCCAAAAACACGTTAAAAGACGGTGCTTTACGAGTGATAAAAGAATTGGGAAAACAAGGTGTTGTTTGTAAGTAACGTATTATTATCATTTTATTAAAATGCTTATTAACACTTGTCATTCTGAACGATAGTGAAGAATCTTATACTGAAAATAGATTCTTCGTTGCACTCAGAATGACAAAACTCTCGCTATTTATCATCAAAAACGATCGTAAAGAATCTAATTGAATTGAGCAAAATGCTCTTTATTAGTAGTATAACAATAATTGCGGTTTAGTGCTTAACTCAAAAATTAGTACTTTTACAAAGTTAAGTGTTTAACCCAAAGTTCGGTATTTTAAATCCGTAACTAAGGTTATACCAACGTTGGCAACAATCAAATAAATTGGCAATTCCTTAAATTAAAGGGATTAGCAATGAAAACATAAAAAATGAAAATTTATTTAATTCCTTTTATTATTCTATTTCTTTTTTCTTGTTCAAATCAAAAAAAAGAAATAAAAATGTCTAATAATACCGATAGAACTAATGTTGTCGATACTATTATTAATGCTAAAAAAAAATTAACATTCATAAATAAAATAAAGTTTACTAAAGTAAAAGGAGAAGCCGTAATAATTGGTGATAATATTAAATTATTAGATTTTAATTTAAAACCTATTTCAGATATATCAAATCTTTCTGGTAAGATTGTTAATATAAGAGCAGTTTCAGATAGTTTGTTCAATCAAGCAGAAGATTTTGAAGGGTTTTGCAAATCTTATTGGTATGTTGAAATTGAAAAAAATAAAACAAAAGGAATAGTTAATGGAAGGAATATTTTTAAAATTTTAGATGAAAAAAAATATACAATTAAAGGAAATATAATTGAAATCTTCAGAACTGAATTTTTCGGAATGGGAGTTACTTATGAAGGTGATTTAATGGGATGTCCCGTAAACCAACCAATCGTTATAAAAGATACTGTGAAAAAGTATTACGGATTAGTTAATTTAGTTTCAAATCA
>CAMZLV010000016.1 GCA_947311835.1 uncultured Lutibacter sp.
AAAGTTAGACACTAATTGCACGGATTATCACGGATTATTTGAAAGTTAGACACTAATTGCACGGATTATCACGGATTATTTGAAAGTTAGACACTAATTTATTAATATACTGATATGCTAAAAAAAACTAAATCACTTTGGACTGGAAAATCTGATTTGTGAAAATTTGTGTAATTCGTGTCAAAATTTTTAGAAGTTAAATAGCAATACAGATTACACTAATCAGTACTAAAATAAAATAAACATCATGAGTAAATTACTTTTTAAAGATGAGTCTTATAGTATTATAGGAGCGTGTATGGAGGTTCATAAAGAATTAGGAAAAGGATTTAGTGAAATTATTTATGGAGATGCCTTAGAAATAGAATTTACTAAAAGGAAAATCAATTATTTGCGAGAAAAAAAATTTAAAATCACTTATAAAGGTATTGTTTTGCCACATTACTACATCTCAGATTTTGTTATTAATGATAAAATAATTTTAGAAATAAAAGCGATTTCTGAACTAACAAACAGTCACATTAAACAAACCTTAAACTATTTAGCGTCTTCAAAATTAAAATTAGGTTTATTAGTTAATTTTGGAGAAGATAGTTTAAATTATAAACGAATAATTCTATAAAATATAATCCGTGAAAATCAGTGTAATTCGTGTCTTATTAAATACCATTCCTCGACCAATACTTATAAAAGCAAGTTATTTGGCACGTCCAGTTATTGCATTATTTTTAAAAGGAAACAAATTTACCGATCCTATTGATGGCAAAAGTTTTCGTAAATTTCTTCCATATGGATATGAAAATCAACGAGAAAATGTATTATCACCATCTACACTTTCATTGGAACGTCACAGATTGTTATGGTTGTACTTAAAAAATGAAACTGATTTTTTTACTTCGGATAAAAAAATGTTGCATTTTGCTCCAGAACAATGTTTTTTAAAACGTTTTAAAGCAATGGATAACTTAGATTATACAACAACAGATTTAGAATCACCAATTGCAGATGTTAAGGCTGATATTTGTAATCTTCCATTTGAAAATGACACTTATGATATTATTTTTTGTAATCATGTTTTAGAACACATTCCTAATGATACCAAAGCGATGCAAGAACTATATAGGATACTTAAAAAAGGTGGAATGGCTATACTTCAAATTCCTCAAGATTTATCAAGACTAACAACGTTTGAAGATGATTCTATTACAGATAAAAAAGAACGCGCTAAAATTTTCGGTCAATACGATCATGTGCGTATTTATGGTCGTGATTATTTTGACAAACTTCGCTCTATAGGTTTTACAGTTGATGAAGTTGATTATACTGCAAACTTATCCGAAGAAGAAATTGAAAAATATTGCTTACAAAAAGGTGAAATATTACCTGTTGTTTATAAGTAAATCATTACTTACAAACGTTTGCAATTCACCATTATCATCAGTAAAGATTAAATACACAAGTAATTCTTGATGGTTTGCTAAAAACTTTCTTGTTTTCTCAAAACCCATTGCCATAAAAGCGGTTGCGTAACCATCTACATCGGCACAGTCTAAAGAAGAAATTACTGTTGCTGCCAACAAATTACTTTCTGTTGCATAACCAGTTTTGGCATTTATTGTATGAACATATTTACGCCCTTTTTCATCAATTTTAAATTTTCTATAATTACCCGAACTTGCCATAGATTGATTGTTTAACTGCACAAATTTACTATACGAACGAGATCCATCTGTATTAGGATCTTCTATCCAAACTCGCCATAATTTACTGGTTGGATCTACTCCTTTTGCTCGTACTTCTCCTCCTAATTCTATACGATAATTCTTACATCCTTTTGATTCAAAAAAGCGTCCTATAACATCAATTCCGTACCCTTTAGCTATTGAATTAAAATCAAAACGTATATTTTTATTTTCTTTTTTAATTTTATTGCCAATAAGTTTAACTTTATCAAATCCAACAAAATTCAATAACTCATTCACCTTCATAGAATCTAAATTTTTTAAGGGTTTTTCAGGACCAAAACCCCAAGCATTGACCAAAACACCAACTGTTGGGTCATAAATTCCATCTGATTCTTTATAAATTTTGTATGCTTTATTATACACTTCAATAAACATCTTATCCACCAAAACTGTAGAGTCTCCTTTATTAATTTTTGAAATATCTGATGAAGGAATATAAATTGACATTGATTTATTAACAGCATAAATCAGACTATCTATTTGTTGAGAAAATTCGCGGTTTAAATGATCTTGGTACAAGATATCAAAAGTAGTTCCGAAGGCATTTCCTTGTAGTTTATGATAAAGTGGTTTATCTTCTTTACAAGAAAGTAATAAAAGAAGTATAGAAATTAGACTGATTTTTTTCATTTTGAGTACTCATAATTGATACATACAAAATTACAATTAATTAATTTGTTAAAAACTTCATAAAAGATTTTTAACATGTGTTATGTAAACCTTTTTTTAATACATTTGTAATTCACTAAATAGCTTTCATAATGAAAAAAATATTTTTATTGGCATTAGCCACAGTTTCTCTATCATCATGTGTTTCTAAAAAACAATTTGCAGATATGGAAAACAACTACAACACTGCAAAACAACAACTTGTTGATGTCAAAGCCGACCTTCAAAAATGTTTAATTGCAAAAGACAAAAATTCTAATATGGTTGCTGCAACTTCAGTGCAAGTTGAAGCCTTAAAAGACCAAATTGCTTCTTTAAAAGAAGATAAGAAAACAGCTTTAAAACAAGTTGAAAATTTAACTGTTTTAACACAATCATCTTCTGACAACATTAAAAATGTTATCGCTCAATTAAGTGAAAAAGATAAATATATTAATGGTATTCGTGAGGCAATGACTCAAAAAGACTCTTTAAACTTGGCTATTAAATATCAGTTAACAAAAGAATTAGCAGCAGGAATACAAGATGAAGATATTGTTGTAGATGTTGAAAAAACTGTTGTTTACATTTCAATAGCTGATAAATTATTATTTAAAAGTGGAAGTGCAACTGTATCAGAAAAAGCAAAAGCAGTATTAGGAAAAGTTGCTACTGTTATATCTTCAAGACCAGATATGGAAGTTCAAGTAGAAGGATATACTGACAACGTTCCAATGCACTCTACTTGTATGAAAGACAATTGGGATTTAAGCACCAAACGTGCAACTGCTGTAGTTAGAGTTTTACAAAATGATTTTAGTGTAGATCCTAAAAGATTAATTGCTGCTGGACGTAGTGAATATGTACCGTTAGAAAGTAATGATACTGCAACTGGAAGAGCTACAAACCGTAGAACAAGAATTGTAATTTTACCTAAATTAGAACAGTTTTTTGATATTTTAGAGCAAAAACCTGATTAATAAATTTAAGAATTTTTTAAATAAAAGGCTGTCTAAAATGACAGCCTTTTTTTTGAATAATATTCAGATTAGCACTTTAAAACTAAATATAAAACACCTAGTTTAATCCTAAAACAATAAAAAATTAAGTAAAAAACTGCCTAAAATTTGTTTTTAGACAGTTTGAGTTTTAAATTATTTAAGTGCTTAATGCGCGTGACCATCATGGTTCTTCTCCATAGACACTTTCTTTTCTTTTAAGGGCATTTTACATTCAGGGCATTTTCCTGCTTGAGTATAACTTTTCCCATTTTCACAATCCATAGGACATTGATACACAGAAGTTGTCATTTCTTTTTTCTCTTCTTTTTTCTTTTCATCTTTACAAGAAGTTACTGTAAATCCTATTGCAAAAATCATTGCAAACACTAAAATTAGTTTTTTCATCGGTTTTAATTATTTAGTTAAAAAATCATTTTTATTAATAATGTAAATATATAAAAAGAATTTGGGTTTAAAATAAAAACTAAACTAATGATTTAGTGTTTTTTTTGGTAGTAAAAAGAAGGCAATAATATCAATAATAGTAATGGATGAACTAACATTCTTCTAATGTAAAATATAAGTAAATGACTAGAAGAAGTTGTATTTAATAAAACAAAAAAACTGACTATTAAAACAACAAATGCTACTAAATAAAATTTGATAGCAAAAGTGATAGTTGATTTTTTTAAAAAAAACAGATAGATAATTAGAAGCGAAATAAACGAATTTAAAAAAAACCTTAACACTAAACTAACAAACAATTTACCGTATAAAAATTGAGGGAAAGTCAGTTTTAAATAATCGTTTTTGAAAAATTCTGAAAAAGGATCGTAGAATAAATTTGAAGCATATGAACGCACTATTATCAATAAAAAAACTAACAATACAATTAATCCTATTCTCAATATATTTTTCATCCTTTTTTATTAATTAATGCATATTTATTAACCCAAATAATCCATAATAAGAAAACCATTCCATAAATTATTGTCGGAAAAAACAACGAATGCATTATATCTTGGTATTCTGGATAATGATAAATAACAATTGCAAGTGTTACAATCCTAAAAATATTGGTACTATAAATTAAAAATATACCAAAAATACCATATAAAATAGTTGATTTAAATCTTCCTGAAAAAGCAATAATAAATGCCAAAAACAGTATCATTATACTAACACTTGTACAACCTTCAACAATTTTTACAAGATATTTCCCATTCACTTTAAATTGCATAGAGAGTTCATCCTGATTTTGAAAAGTGTCGATAGAATATCCAAATAACTCTGCAACAATTTTTGAATGATTGGTAACAGTATTAGTTATTGGCGCACAAGTAAAAACAGCACCTTTTACTTGAAAATTGCTCAAATAGATAGCATACAAGACGGTTAATGAGAAATACACCAAAAAAAATTTGACTAAAAATAGTATAACAACTTTATTTTTTTTCAATTAAAAAAGGATTTAGATTTGCAACAAATTTAAGCAAACAAATGGAAATCGAGTATTTAAAAAACAAAATCAATTTAATTTTCAAAACTTCAACATCAACAAAAAACACACTTCAATCTATTTGCGATGTATTAAAAAATGAAATTGAACACTACGATTGGGTCGGTTTTTATTTTAAAAACGGAAATAAAAATGAGTTAAAACTCGCACAATTTAGTGGAGAACCTACCGAACATACTATTATTCCGTTTGGAAAAGGAATTTGCGGTCAAGTTGCATTAAGTAATCAAAATTTTGTAGTTCAGGATGTTACATCGCAAGAAAATTATATTTCTTGCGGATGGAAAGTCAAATCAGAAATTGTTATTCCTATTTTTAAAAACAATGAAAATATTGGTCAAATTGACATTGATTCACACGCTATAAATCCTTTTACCAAACAAGATGAATTACTATTAGAATTTGTTTGTGAACAAGTTGCTAAAATTGTTTAAAAATTCATTTTTTATTATACACACTAAGAAAATTGCTTTTAGTAATTTTGCAACAAACAACGCAACGCAAAATGAACACTACAAAAAAAGCAAAATCAGCACTAATTTCAGTATTTCACAAAGATGGATTGGCTCCAATCGTTAAAAAATTAAACGAATTAAGAGTTGTAATTTATTCTACAGGCGGAACCGAAAAATTTATTAAAGAATTGGGTATAAATGTTATTCCTGTTGAAGATTTAACTTCATACCCTTCTATTTTGGGAGGACGTGTAAAAACACTGCATCCAAAAGTGTTTGGAGGGATTCTTACAAGACGTGATAATGAAAGTGATAGCAAACAAATTACTGAATTTGAAATACCAGAAATTGATATTGTAATTGTAGATTTATATCCGTTTGAAAAAACAGTGGCAAGTGGAGCAGACGAACAAGATATTATTGAAAAAATTGATATTGGAGGAATATCACTAATTCGAGCAGCAGCCAAGAATTTTAAAGATGTTATTTGTGTATCATCAGTTGATGATTATGATGAATTTCTTCAACTTATAACAATTGGAAACGGAACTACATCACTTGTAGATAGAAAACGATTTGCAGCAAAAACATTTAATGTATCATCGCATTACGATAGTGCAATATTTAATTATTTTAATGACACGAACGAAATAACTTCATTAAAAATAAGTCAAAATAACGGTCAAGAACTAAGATATGGTGAAAATCCGCATCAAAAAGGCTTTTTCTTTGGCAACTTAGAAAACATGTTTGATGTGCTTCATGGAAAAGAACTATCATACAATAATCTACTAGACGTAGATGCTGCTGTTAACTTGATGAACGAATTTAAAGGAGAAGCACCTACTTTTGCAATTTTAAAACACAACAACGCTTGTGGATTAGCACAGCGAGAAACCATTTACCAAGCATACAATGATGCGCTTGCAGGAGATCCAACTTCAGCATTTGGAGGTATTTTAATTGCTAATGTAGAAATTGACACAAAAACTGCTGAAGAAATTCATAAATTATTTTGCGAAGTGGTTATTGCTCCTTCTTTTTCTGATGAGGCTTTAGAAATTTTAAAAGGAAAAAAACACAGAAGATTGTTAGTGCAAAAAGATGCTGTGCTTCCTAAAACAACGGTTAGAACCTGTTTAAACGGCGTTTTAGTTCAGGATAAAGATTTTAAAACAGATACCTTAACTGATTTAGAATATGTAACCGACAGCAAACCAAACAAAAATGAAATAGAAGATTTATTATTTGCTTCTAAATTATGCAAACACACAAAATCTAACACAATAGTTCTGGCAAAAAACAAGCAGTTGTGCGCAAGTGGCACAGGACAAACCAGTAGAGTTGACGCACTTAATCAAGCCGTAGCAAAAGCTAATCATTTTAACTTTGATTTATCTGGCGCTGTAATGGCAAGTGATGCTTTTTTTCCGTTTCCAGATTGTGTTGAAATTGCTGATAAATCAGGAATAAAAAGCGTGATTCAGCCTGGAGGTTCTATTAAAGATCAATTATCAATAGATTACTGCAATCAAAATAATTTATCAATGGTTATGACAGGAACTAGGCATTTTAAACATTAATTTACTACATTTGTAGAACACTTCAATAAAAATAGTAAAATATGGGATTTTTTGACTTCTTAACAGAAGAAATCGCTATAGATTTAGGTACGGCTAATACACTTATCATTCACGAAGGTAAAGTAGTTATTGACCAACCCTCAATAGTAGCAATAGATAGACTTACAGGTAAAATTATCGCTACAGGTAAAAAGGCGAATTTAATGCAAGGGAAAACCCATGAAAACATAAAAACAGTTAGACCCTTAAAAGATGGAGTTATTGCTGATTTTGAAGCGTCAGAATTAATGATTAAGGAGTTTATTAGAAATATTCCTACAATTAAAAAGCGATTTTTTACTCCATCACTTAGAATGGTCGTATGTATCCCTTCTGGAATTACTGAAGTTGAAAAAAGAGCCGTAAGAGATTCTTGTGAGCATATGAATGCCAAAGAAATTTATTTGATTCACGAACCAATGGCTGCTGCAATTGGTATTGGAGTTGATATTAGCCAACCCAAAGGTAATATGATTATAGATATAGGAGGAGGAACTACCGAAATTGCTGTGATTGCACTTGGCGGTATTGTATGTGACAAATCAGTGAAAATTGCGGGAGATGTTTTTACAAACGATATAGCCTATTATATGCGAACGCAACACAATTTATACATTGGAGAGCGCTCAGCAGAAAAAATAAAAATACAAATAGGTTCTGCAACTGAAGATTTAGAAAACCCTCCAGAAGACATGCTTGTTCAGGGTCGTGACTTATTGAGCGGAAAGCCAAAACAAGTACAAGTTTCATATAGAGAAATTGCCAAAGCCTTAGATAAATCTATTTTGAGGATTGAAGATGCCATTATGGAAACACTATCACAAACACCTCCCGAATTAGCTGCTGATATTTACAACACAGGTATTTACCTTGCAGGAGGAGGCTCAATGTTGCGAGGATTGGATCAACGTTTATCTAGAAAAACTGACTTGCCTGTATATGTTGCAGAAGACCCATTAAGAGCAGTAGTTAGAGGAACAGGAATGGCTTTAAAAAACCTTGAAAAATATGACAATGTATTAATGAGATAATTTTTAAAATTATTGACTTATAAAATTCAAGTAAATGAAGCAAATATTAAAGTTTCTCATAAAAAATCGGTATTTTTTACTGTTTTTGATGCTAGAATTTTTTGCTTTATTTTTTACAATCCAAAATCATTCTTATCACAAAAGTAAATTTATAAATTCTGCTAACGGACTTACTGGTAGCATATATACTAAAGTTAATGCAATAAGTAGTTTTTTTAATTTAAAAGAAGAAAATAAGCATCTAATAGAAGAAAATATTCGATTAAAAAATCTACTTGAAATTGAAAATATTGATGTTTCTTCAGAAAACACACACCTTGATAGCACTAAATTTTTTAAAAGGTTTTTCTATACTTCTGCAAAAATTATTAAAAACGAATATACCAAACCTAATAATTATTTACTCATTGATAAAGGGTTAAAAAATGGTATTCAATCTGAAATGGCTGTAATAAATAGTAGAGGAATTATTGGCGTGACAAATAATGTATCAAATCATAATGCAACTGTAATTTCTATTCTTAATAAATATTTAAAAATAAATGCAGGTTTTACCAACTCTGATTATTTCGGAACGTTATCTTGGAACGGAAAAGATTATAAGACTGTACAATTACTTGATTTACCAAGACAAGCGCAATTTAAAATAGGAGATACTATTATTACAGGAGGAAAATCCAACACATTTCCCAAAGGAATATTGGTCGGTAAAATTAAAAATTTTGAAAAAACAAACAACGTATATCAAATTATAAACATCACGCTGTTTAATGATATGAGTTCATTAAACAATGTAAATATCATAACAAATTTACAAAGAAATGAAATTCAACAATTAGAAAAACTTAACAATGAGTAAAACCGTAGAAAATATTATTTTATTCTTTGTAGCACTTTTACTTCAAGTCATACTATTTAATAATATAAAATTATTTAATTATATAAACCCATATATATATATAATTTTCATTATCTATTATCCTCTAAAAAAAGAAAAGGGATTGTTTTTGTTTTTGAGTTTTCTTCTCGGACTTTCAGTAGATTTTTTTTCTGATTCTGGCGGAATTAACGCTGCCGCTACACTGTTTATTGCATATATAAGACTTCCTTTATTATCAACCATACTAAGAAAATCAGATTTTGATTACCTTTTATTCCGTTTAAGGTCAATACCTTTTTTAAAATCTTTAACTTATATTTTTTTTCTGACTTTCACCCACCATTTACTCTTATATTCATTAGAATATTTTAGTTTTAATGAATTCAAAACGATTCTAACAAAAACGTTTATCACATCTTTATTTACAGTATTATTAATACTTTTAGGTATTATTTTATTTACAAAAAAAAGATAAAATGAAAAGAGGAAATTTATTATATGGACTAATTATACTTGTTGGATTGGTTTTTATAGGACGCCTATTTTATTTACAATTATTAAACAATCCATATCAAATTTCGCCTCTAAACAACGCATCCATAAAAAAGATTTACGACTATCCAGAACGCGGATACATCTATGATAGAAACGGAAAATTACTAGTTGCCAATCAACCTTCTTATGATTTAATGATTGTACCAAAAGAAGTAAAACCACTTGATACCATTGAATTTTGCTACTTATTAAAAATAGACAAACCCTATTTTTTAAAAAAAGTTGTAAAAGCAAAAAGATACTCAAAAAGACTACCATCTACCTTTATTAGTAATATATCAAAAGATGATTATGCCTATATACAAGAAAAATTATATAAATATAAAGGCTTTTATATTCAAAAAAGATCTATTAGAGAGTATCCGTTAAAAATCGCCTCAAATGTAGTTGGTTATATTAGTGAAGTAACTGAAAACCTAATAAAAAAAAATAGTCATTATCAGCAAGGAGAATTAATTGGAGTTGCTGGAGTTGAAAAAACATATGAAACATCGCTGCGAGGCACAAAAGGCGTAAAACATATCAAAAAAAATAAGTTTAACAAAGAAATTGGTTCGTATAAAAAAGGGATTTATGATACGGTATCTATTCCAGGGAAAGATTTAACCTTAACACTCGATGCAGTTTTACAAGAGTATGGTCAAAAATTAATGGCTAATAAACGTGGCGGAATTGTTGCTATAGAACCATCAAGTGGAGAAATATTAGCATTAGTTACCGCTCCATCTTACGATCCAAACCTAATGGTCGGTCGGAAACGCTCAAGAAATTCAGTTTTACTTTTTGGTGATACTATTAGTAAACCAATGTTTGATCGCGCTTTACAAGCAATGTATCCTCCTGGATCGCCTTTCAAAATACTTACAGGATTAATAGGTCTTCAAGAAAAGGTCATCGACGAGCACACAAATTTTATTTGTAATAATGGTTATAGATATGGAAGAAAGGGTTTTATGGGATGCCATTCGCACAAAAAAAATGTGAAATTAAATTTTGGAATTTACACGTCCTGCAACACCTATTTTGCACAAACATACAGACGAATTATTGAAAAATATGATACTCCTAGAGAAGGTATGAATAATTGGAATAAGCACGTCAAAAGCTTTGGCTTAGGTAATTACTTAGGATATGACTTACCTACAGGCCGCAAAGGGTTAATTCCAGATGCTGATTATTATGATAGATGGTATCCTGCAAAAAATTGGACATCAACTTATACACTCTCTAACGCAATAGGACAAGGAGAAGTGCTGACAACTCCTATCCAATTAGCAAATATGACTGCTGCAATAGCTAATAGAGGATTTTACTATACGCCTCATATCGTTAAAGAAATAAAAGGAGAAACGCTCAATTCAAAATACACAACACGACATCAAACAACTATCGATAAAGAAGTTTTTAAGCCAGTGATAGAAGGTTTATTTGATGTTTTTGAAAATCCTAAAGGAACGGCGCATTCCTCAAAAGTAAAAGGTATAGAAATTTGTGGTAAAACAGGAACAGCTGAAAATTCGATTAGAAAAGATGGGCGAAAAATTAAACTAACAGACCATTCTATATTTGTTGCCTTTGCCCCAAAAGACAATCCTAAAATAGCAATAGCCGTTTTTGTAGAAAACGGATATTGGGGTTCGCGTTGGGCAGGACCTATCGCAACTCTAATGATAGAAAAATATCTAAATGGAGATACTAATAGAAAGTATCTTGAAGAAAAAATGTTTAACGGAAGTCTTCAAGATGAATATGATAAACAATTTGAATTAACATATCGTGCAGAGGGAGAAAAATAACATATTTTCAGGAATCGATTGGTGGCTTGTACTCATTTATTGTTTACTTGTTTTTTTTGGATGGATAAACATCTACGCAGCCACTAGTACTGAAGATCATTTTGAAATATTTGACTTTGGAGTCACCTACGGGAAACAACTAATATGGATTGGATTTTCGCTACCCATAATTATTGTAATTTTATTTATTGAAACTCGTTTTTATGAGCGTTTTGCATCTATTTTTTATTTACTTTCGATACTTTCCCTAATTGGACTATTTGTATTTGGTAAAAATATTAATGGAGCCAAATCTTGGTATGCCATTGGAAGTTCTACATTACAACCGTCAGAATTCGCTAAAGCATTTACAGCACTTGCTGTTGCCAAGTTATTAAGTGACAAACAGTTTGATTTTAAGCCTTTTAAAAATCACGTTAAGGCATTTTTAATATTATTTGCTCCTGCTTTTCTTATTACCTTACAACCAGATCCAGGATCTGCACTCGTTTATTTCTCATTTCTTTTTGTTTTTTATAGAGAAGGATTACCTATATATTACTTTGTTATTGGTTTTTTATCAATTGTATTATTTCTTTTTACGCTACTTTTTGGAAACTACGGAGCAATTCCTATAATGATATATGTAACTATCACTTTTTTTTCAATTGCATCAATATATATGACGGTTTATTATAGAAAGGTATTCAAAAGAAATTGGCCGAAAATTACAACCATCTTTTTTATCGTGTGTAGTTTTATTTTCAGCACTAATTTTATTTTCAATAACGTATTCAAAGAGCGTCATAGAAATCGATTTAACATTATACTCGGAAAAACAACAGATACAAAAGGTATAGGCTACAATACGAATCAAGCCATAAAAACGATTGCTTCTGGTGGTTTTAATGGAAAAGGCTATTTAGATGGTGACAGAACTCAAGGCAATTTTGTTCCTGAACAAGAAACTGATTATATTTTCAGTGTAGTTGGTGAAGAATGGGGATTTTTAGGAAGTGCTTTCGTTGTATTTTTATTTATTGCATTAATGCTACGTATCATTCATGTTGCCGAACGCCAAAAATCAACCTTTAGCCGTGTGTATGGCTATAGTATTGCTGCCATTTTCTTTTTTCACTTTATGGTAAACATAGGAATGGTTATTGGTCTTATACCTACCATTGGAATCCCTTTACCCTTTTTTAGTTATGGAGGGTCATCACTTTGGGGATTTACATTATTACTTTTTATTTTTATTAGACTTGATGCTAACAGATCTTATGAGTGGTAACATAACTTTAAAATATATTACCCTAAATTAAAAGTTATTTTTATAACACCTCAGTAGATTAGGATCAAGTACAAAACTTGTGGGATTTTTGTCTTTAGGCGAATAATTTTTGTAACCTAAACATAAAGAAATCTACATTTCTTACACCTTTTAATTGAGTTCTAAA
>CAMZLV010000017.1 GCA_947311835.1 uncultured Lutibacter sp.
AAAGCAATATGAAAACCTCCAATTCCAGCAAATAAATCGATGAAAGTAAAGTTAGTATTTGTAGATTCTGAATGTGAATTTTGTTTTTTTAGCGTCATAAAAATCGTCATCATCAATGATTTTGCTAAAGTAATTTATTTTTGATAAACTCTCACTACATTTGCCGTATGAGTGCATTTGATTTTTTAGATTATATTGGTACGGCAGTTTTTGCCATTTCAGGCGCATTAGCAGCAATGCGAAGAAAATTTGATCCATTTGGTGTTTTGATTTTAGCATCAGTTACGGCAATTGGAGGAGGAAGTTTACGTGATGTTTTAATAGGAAATACTCCAGTAAGTTGGATGATAAATTGGGAGTATTTAATCATAATTTTTTGCGCAACCTTTGTTGCCATGATGTTTAGAACTTATTTGTCTTATTTTAGAAAAACCATGTTTTTATTTGATGCTATTGGATTAGGAATCTTCACAATTATTGGTGTTAAAATTGGTTTAAATGCCGATTTACATCCAATAATTTGCATAATGTTGGGTACATTAAGTGCCTCTTTTGGAGGTGTTTTGCGTGATATTTTGTGCAATGAAGTGCCACTGATTTTTCATAAAGAAATTTATGCTTCATTAAGTATTATTGGCGGTATTACGTACTATTTTTTATTACAAACAACCTTGCCAATTAATTACAACTATGTTATAACAAGTATTTTAGTGGTAGTTTTGCGTATTTTGGCAGTTCGCTTTCAGTGGGTTTTGCCAAAATTTTATAAAGAAATATAATATAAAAGTTCTCGATTGTGCTCAAGGGAACAAGTTTTACTTTTCAATATTTTCCTCAACTTTCAAAAAGTTAGGAAAAACCATTGGAGCCAATTCTTTTACAGGTTTGTATAAAATAGAATCTTGTGTTGCTTCTTCACTCACAAACGGAATAGTGCTGTTTAGTTTATCAAAAACAATCAATAATACGCTTAAAATTAAACCTATTTTTAATGCGCCAAATATGCCTCCAAGTAATTTGTTTAATATTCCTAATGATGCAAAATCAGCAATTTTGGTAAACAATTTTCCGAGTAAAGAAATTACCAAAACAATGACAATAAATGTAATAGCAAAGGCAACAATAGCAATGTATTTTTCATCCCAATTTACGCTGTCTTTTAAAAAATCACCAACAAAATACGAAAAATGAATTGCGCCATAAACTCCTGCAACTAATGAAACTAGTGAGGCTAACTCTACAAAAAGCCCTTTAAATAATCCTCTTACAAATCCATAAAGTAATAATGCTGCAAGAATAATATCAATAACTGCCATAAAATATTTTTTTGGTAAATATAAAAAAAACAATTCAACAAATAAGTGAATGCATTATATTTACGGCATGGTAGGAAATGAAAACTTAAAAGAGCGTTGGAATCAAGTTGTTGTATTTATTTCAGATAAGTTTGGCGACGGAGAACAATTAGATTTAGATGCAATTATATATTTAATAGGCGTACAAGAATTAGGAATTGGCGCCAAAAAATTTAAAAAAGACGAAAAATTAAACTTAATGCACATTGCTATTTGCAGATTGTTAGAGCCTTATGGTTACTACGAATTTGATTTTTTTGATGAAGATGGTTGGCCTCATTATAAAATCAAAGAGCAATTACCAACCTTAAAACCTGGAGAGCAATCGGTATTAATGAAAGAGGCTGTTGTGCAGTATTTTGTTGAAAAGGAGTTGGTGTAATCGTTTTAGTTCGAATGTTGTAGGCTTTAGTAAATTTATATAAATTTGTTTCTGGTGCTAATTTGATGTATTTTTACATCAAAAGAATAAATTATGGCAAGGCAAAGCATAACATTTACTAAAAAAAATGATGAATGGCTTAAATCTCAAGTAGCATCAGAAGAATATATGAGTAAGAGTGAAATAATTAATAGTTTAATTAGACAAGCTCGCGGTCAAGAAGTTCAGGTTGATTGGATTAAAACAAAATTAATTAAGGCTGAAAAAAGTGGCTTCACCGATGATACCAAAGATGAAATACTCCTTTTATCTAAGCAAATGCTTCAAAATAAAAAATGAATTATAGATTGAGTACTGAAGCTAAATATGATCTAATTAATATTCATCATTATGGTGTTTATAAATTTGGAGAAAAACAAGCAGATAAATATTATGCGATGTTCTTTGAACAGTTTGAAATTATTTGTGACAATCCTTACCTATTTCCATCCGTAGATTATATAAGAACTGGATACAGAAAATGTGTTTGTGGAGTGGACTCTATTTATTATCGCATTCAAAATGATATTGTAGAGATTATGGCTATAATTGGTAGGCAAGATAGTAAAAAACTCATATATTAATGAAATATGTTTGACGCTGTATTTTATTGAAAATAAAGTTTAAACGTTAGAATAAAAACTAAAAATTAACGCAACTAATCATAATTATAAACATCTAATATGTATTAAATATTGATTTTATGAAAAAAGCAACAATTCTATTTTTAACCTTTATAAGTTTAGTCTTTATTTCTTGTAAAGAGTCAGAAACTGAAGATATGTGTACTAATACGGAAATTGGAGGATTTATTTCAGTGAGTGGACAAACAACAGGACAAATAAACCAAACAATTAATTTGGAAGTTAAGTTTCAAGTAGGAAATGGTTGCGGTCAGTTTAACAGGTTTATTGAAACAGATTTTGTTAATAATGAAAAGACGATAAAAGTTGAAGCTATATATAAAGGTTGTGTATGTACAGAAGACGCTCCTGTAAGGACGGTTAATTATGAATTTACTCCTACAGAAAGTGGTGTGTATAAACTAAATTTTAAGAAGAATATTGGAGGTTATATTACTCATCAAATAACAATTAACTAACCTAAGTAACATTCACTTTCCGCACAACTTTTGCTAAAAAACTTGGAAAAAACCGTTTTAAATACACGCTTCCAGTTTCTTTAAATCCTCCAATTACGACTTCTTTTTTTCGTTTTTCAATTGCTTTAATCATTTTTTTGGCAAATATAGTTGTTGGAATGCCATTTTTGGTGGCAGTATCCATTGTGTTTTGTTTGCTACCATCACCAGTAACTGCGTTTATTGAAATGTCGGTTTGCACATATCCTGGAAGTACGAGTGTTACATCAATATTGTGTTTGTAAGTTTCGGCTCTTAGACTATCAAAAAAACCATGAAGCGCATGTTTTGATGCTGAATAGGATGAGCGAAGAGGTGTAGCTACTTTGCCAACAACACTTGTGGTAACTACAAAATGTCCAGCATTATTAGCAATAAAATGTGGCAAAAGAGCTTTTGACAAGGCAATAGTTCCCATATAATTAATATCCATAATTTGCTTATCAACAGCAATAGAAGTATCAATAGTTAATGAACGTTGGCTAATACCTCCATTGTTGATTAGTATATCAATTTTACCAAAAAA
This sequence comes from uncultured Lutibacter sp., assembly GCA_947311835.1. Taxonomy (GTDB): domain Bacteria; phylum Bacteroidota; class Bacteroidia; order Flavobacteriales; family Flavobacteriaceae; genus Urechidicola. The sequence goes on from CAMZLV010000017.1 coordinate 3,444, forward strand.
AGCTATTGCTTTTGTCACTGTTTCAGTAAATGTTGTATAATTTTCTAGGTCTAATGGCAAAATTTTTATGTTGTTAGAATTTGCACATTGATTTTTAACTTCCATTAATTTTTTTTCATTTCGTGACGAAATAATTATTTTTGTGTCTAATTTTGAGAGTTCGATAGCGAGTGCTTTTCCTATTCCAGAAGAAGCGCCAGTTATCCAAATAATTTTATTAAATAATTTCATTTTGCTTAAATTTTTAGCAAAATAATCAATATTAGTTTACTTTTGGTCTGATTTTTGAAAAGTAAGAGTTAAAACACCTAATTAAATGATGAAAAATATATTTATTGCCTTATTATTAGTTGCTTATTCAGTAAAAGCACAAGACACAATTCGCGTTAAAATGGAACCGAATAATGACTATAAATGGATGATGTTGTATAAAGTTAGTGGCGCAAAACAACAATATATAGCCAATACAACTTTAGATAATGGAGAATATAAATTAGTAATTCCAAAAGGGAAAGAAGCAGGAATTTATCGTTTATTTTATGATTTAGATAATGGCGGTTTTTTAGATTTTATCTATAATAACGAGTCGGTTTCGATAACTTTCAATCCAAAATTACCTCAAGAAACGGTAAAATTTGAAAAATCAGAAGATAATAAATTATACAAATCATATTTAAATGCGATTTATCATCAGCAAGGGAAATTGGATTCATTGCAAATGGCATATTTTGAAACAACTAATAAAGAAAATCTAAAAGAAGAATATACTAGTAGATTAACTAATTTACGTGATATTCAAGCGCATTTTGAAAAAGCATCAGTAGGTAAAATCGCACATGATTTTATTGTAGCAACTAAAAAATACAATGGTAATGAACCTGCGGAAACTCCTGACGATTACTTAAAAACTATCGAAAATCACTTTTTTGATTATTTAGATTTTGATAATAAAGCCTTATTAAACTCATCTGTTTTTGTTGATAAAGTAATTGAATATGTGTTTTATATTAATTCATCTGATGATGAAAAAACAGACAATGAGTTAAAGAAAAAAGCGATTGCTCAAGCCGTTGCTAAAATAGGCGATAACGATTTCGTAAAAAGTGAAGTGTTGAGTTCATTGTTATATGCCTATGCAAATCAAGAAAAAGTTGAAATGGTAGATTATATAAAAGCTACTTATTATGATAAACTTCCTACAACATACCAAGACACTAAGTTCCTTTCTTCTATAAATGATATGCTTAAAGTTGCTGTTGGAAGAGTTGCACCAGAAATTACATGGAAAGAAGGTAAAATAACCAAACGATTATCGGCTCTAGAAGGTGCAGAAAAATATGTTGTTGTATTTTGGAGCACCACTTGCTCACACTGTTTAAAAGAAATTCCAGAAGTGTATAAATTCACCAAAGATTTAGACGATGTAAAAGTAATAGGTGTTGTATTAGAAGAAGATGAATTCGGTTTTAATCACCATACCGAACCAATGGATAAATGGATTAATGTACTCTCTATAAATAAAGAAAATCCATCAAAAAAATGGGAAGCAAAATTACCAAGAAGTTACAATGTGTATGCAACACCAACATATATAGTGTTAGATAAAGACAAAAAAATCACCGCAAAACCAAAGCAATTAGGAAATCTTTTAAATTCTTTAGGCGCTGATAAAGAAACGATAAACGAAATTTACGAACGATTAACTAAAGATAAGGAGTAGTTTTCACCAGCAATATCGGACATAATTGTATTTTTTTTGATTGATTACTAATTCTGTTTTATCGAGTTTGTTAATTTTTAAACCTGTTTTTTTTTGACCAAAAAAGATAATTAATTTGCCATTTATTTTTTTTAATTTAAATTTTATTTCATTTAAAATTTTATTTGTTTTCTGATTATATGTTGTAAAAACGCCTTTTTTATTACTAAGGAAATTAAAATAAAACCCATAAGTAATATTGTCATTTCTTTTTGAAATTCCCCAAACATGGTTAGAAAGTAATTTTTTAATTTTCTTATGGCTAAATTCAGTTATATTTTTGTTTTTTAAATCATTTTTTATAACTTGTTGAGAAAACACTTGAGTAGTGCATATTATAAAAATTAGTCTGATTATTTTTTCTTTCATTTTTTTCTTGGATAAAATTATTATTCTAAAAATACAAAAACGCATCTTCTAAATGCTCAATTTTAGTGTCGTTTTCAGTTTTGATGATTGCTATAATATCAAAGCGAACATCTACATTTAAATCTTTAGAAATCACATATTCATTAATTGCAGTAACTAGTAATTTTATTTTCTTTGGATTAACAAAATCTTGCGGATTACCAAAATAATCAGTCGAGCGAGTTTTAACTTCTACAACAGCAAGAATAGAATCTTTTTGAGCAATTATATCAACTTCTGCCTTTTGATAGCGCCAATTTTTATCTCTGATTGTGTACCCTTTTTTAATTAGATAATCAATAGCGAGTTGTTCTCCTTTTTTTCCTAATTCGTTGTGTTGAGCCATTTTTTTTGTTAATCATTTTTGGTTTTAATGTCATTCTGAGAGCAACGAAGAATCTATATTTTTTTTAAGATTCTTCACTTCGCTACGCTCGTTCAGAATGACAAGATTCGTTTGTTATTTTGTTTCGTATTGTCATTTAGATTCATTTTGTCATTCTGAGTGCAACGAAGAATCTATAGTTTATTTATTTTAAGATTCTTCACTTCGTTTCCCTCGTTCAGAATGACAGGATTCGACTTGTTTTTCTGTTTCATAGTATCATTTAGATTCACCTTGTCATTCTGAGTGCAACGAAGAATCTA
>CAMZLV010000018.1 GCA_947311835.1 uncultured Lutibacter sp.
ATTAGCCTTAAATTTAACCATAAGCAACTTGAGTATTTTCGCCTTTTTAGGATTGATTATGCTAATGGGATTGGTTGTAAAAAACGCCATTTTAATAGTCGATTTTACCAATCAATTAAAAGCACAAGGTATGCATTATAAAAAAGCCTTAGTAAAAGCAGGAAAAGAACGTATGCGACCAATATTAATGACTACCATTGCTATGGTTGTAGGTATGTTGCCAATTGCCTTAGGAAAAGGTTCTGGTAGCGAATGGAAAAACGCCTTAGCGTGGATTATTATTGGAGGACTAACCTCATCATTAATACTAACCGTATATTTAGTGCCAGTTGTTTATGCTGTAGTAGATGGTATTAAGGAGCGATTTAATATAAAATAGTATTTAATAACAAAAAGCCTTATGACTTTACTATTCATAAGGCTTTTAAATTATATAACTTCAAACAATTTTCCTTGTAAAGGTCTAATTACACCCTTCATTTCCATATTAAAAAGCACTGTCGCCATTTTATAAACAGGTATTTGACACTCAAGAGAAATTGTATCAAGATGTTTTTTGCCGTTTTTTGTAAGATAATCATAAATAAGTTGCTCTTGAGTAGTTAACGCTACAAACAACTGTTTTTGAATACCAGATTGTTGTATTTTTTTAACATCCCAATTCAATGCATCAACTAAATCTTGTGCAGAAGTTAAAATTCCAGCTTTGTTCCATTTTATTAAATTATTGCAACCTTTACTCAAATTGTCTGTTGTTTTTCCAGGTACTGCAAACACATCTCTGCTATACGAATTTGCAATATCAGCAGTAACTAACGAACCTCCTTTTTCAGCAGATTCTATAATTATTGTTGCTTCAGAAATTCCTGCTACAATTCGATTTCGTTTTAAAAAATGTTCTCTTAGAGGCGCTTCATCATGCCAAAATTCGGTATAAAAACCACCATTTTCATTTACTTGATTGATGTATTTTTTATGTGTTTTTGGATAAATTTGATCCAAACCATGTGCTAAAACAGCAATAGTTTGTAATTTATTTTTAATGGCTGCTTTTTGCGCCGTAATATCAACTCCATACGCAAAACCACTAACAATAATTGGATTATAAGGCGCTAATTTTTCAACGAATTGATTAATAAAATCACGACCATAATTAGTCATTTTTCGAGAACCAACAATACTTATAATTCGATTGTTTTTAAAATTAATATTGCCATCAGCAAACAATAAAATTGGACTATCAGCACAGTGTTTTAATCTAATTGGATAATCATCATCTTGAAAATAAATAGTATTAATTTTATTTTTTATGATAAAATCATACTCTTTTTCGGCAAGTTTAAAAACATTTTTATCATTTAGATTTTTGATAGTTACACTTCCAATTCCATTAATTTTTTGAAGAAGTGAATGTTTTTCTTCAAACACCTTTTTAGCACTTCCGCAGTGTGCTATTAGTTTTTTAGCAATAATATCACCTATTCCCTTAGTTTTTTGAAGTGCCAAAACAGCAATCAATTCTTCTTCTAGCATTTGTAATCTTTTGAGTTTGAAAGATATAAAATAATTCGGAATTTGATTTATTCTCCTAAAAAAATAGTGCCTAAAAAATTCTAAATAATCTCATTATTTATAGTTTGACTTTCAGATAATTGCGCTTTTGTTAATAAATGCCCTTGATAATAGTGAAAACAAAAGGAATTTTTTTTATATTTGCTTTGATGAAATTAGAAAATTATATAAGCGATTTATTATACAGATATGAATGTGTAATTGTACCAGATTTTGGTGGATTTGTAACCAATGAAACCTCAGCAAAAGTCAATCACTCAACTCACACTTTTTATCCACCAACCAAACAAATTTCTTTTAATTGTAATTTGAAAAACAATGATGGTTTGTTAGCAAACTATATTGCGACAGTTGATAAAATTTCTTACAGCGCTGCAATGAACTTTATTGCTTTTGAAGTAGAAAGATGGACTGATAAATTAATCCTTTCTCAATTAGATTTAGAAAATGTTGGTGATTTGTTTTTTCAACATAAAGCCGTTCAGTTTGAACCAACTAAATCGGTTAATTATTTAACTTCATCTTTTGGGTTGAATTCATTTTCATCTCCAGAAATTAAACGTACTGCCTATTTAGAAACGGTAACCAATTTAAATACTGTAGTTGCAGCCGTTCCATCTGAAGAAGAGAAATCTAAAAAAACACCTGTATTTATTAAATATGCAGCAGCAATCGCTGTTCTTTTTGTTGCTGGAAGTTTTGTTTGGAACACTTACAACCAAAATCAACAACAAAGCCAATTGTTAGCAGCACAAAAGCAGCAAAATGAAATTGAAAATAAAATTCAACAAGCTACTTTTGTAATCGACAATCCGCTGCCAACTATTACACTTAATGTAGCTAAAAAAACAAAAAACTACCACATTGTTGCTGGTGCTTTTAGAGAGCGTAAAAATGCTGATAAAAAAGTGAAAGAACTTATCAATAAAGGATTTGACGCTAAAATTATTGGCGTGAACAAATGGAATTTGACACAAGTTGCATATGTTAGTTACACTAACAAATATGAGGCGTTAAAAAACCTAAATGAAATAAAACAATTTGTTTCTCCTGACGCTTGGTTGTTAGTTAAATAATTTTCTTATTAAGAATGTGTTAACTTATAGGTTTTTGTCATTTAAGGATGTATTTTTACCAAAAAAATTAAATGAATACATTTCAATTACCTAGAGATTTAAAAACAGTTATAGGAAATGAAACTATTGACTTTTCGGTTTACTCTAAAAGAAAACAACCTAAAAAACATTCTTACTCAATTATAATTTTTTCTATTGTATGGTTAATTCTCCCATTGATTGGAGCAGTTGCCTTTTTCAAACCTTTATTTGAAGGAAAAGATGTTAATTTTAGCGTAAATGACGTACCTACAACTGCAAATTTGGACAATTTAGAACCAATGCTTGTTCCTGGTATTTTCCTGTCACTTTTTGTAACTATCGGTATTGGTATGCTAATTTGGGGAATTGTTTCGCTCTATAAAAAAGGAGGCTATTTTGTTGGCACAAAAACAAGATTAATAAATTATAATAACGGAACAATCAAATATTATGATTGGGAACAATTTACTGGAAATGTGGAGTTAAACATTCGCAAAAATAACATTTCTTTAGAAATGCGAAGAGGAAAAATGAAACATAGAGATAATGGTCCTGATAAATTTGTCCCTGAAATAATACATTTATCTGGAATTGAAAACCTACTGACTGTTGAACAAATATGTCGTAAAAGAATAAAGGAAAATGACCCTACACCTGCTGTAGTTCGCTAATCAAAAATTACATAAACGCACATTTATCAACAAAAACTTTACTACGATACATCTTTGAAACATCGTATTGTTAAACTACCTTTGCACAAAATTTTGAAAATGATTGCAAAAAATCCTAAAGATTCGCTAACAATACTAACTGACATGGTTCTTCCAGGAGAAACCAACGCTCTGAACAATCTTTTTGGAGGAGAATTATTAGCTAGAATGGATAGAGCCTGTAGTATTGCAGCGCAAAGACACTCACGAAGAATTGTAGTAACTGCATCGGTTAATCACGTAGCGTTTAATAAGGCTGTACCTGTGGGAAGCGTTGTATCTGTAGAAGCAAAGGTTTCTCGTGCTTTTAAATCGTCTATGGAAATATACGTAGATGTTTGGATTGAAGATAGAGAGTCTGGCGAACGTACTAAGGTAAATGAAGGTATTTATACATTTGTTGCAGTTGACAGAACAGGTTCTCCTGTTAAAGTCCCTGAATTAATACCTGAAACCGAACTTGAAATAGTACGTTATGAAGGAGCATTGCGTAGAAAACAATTAAGCTTGCTACTTACTGGAAAAATAAAACCAGAACAAGCTACAGAATTAAAAGCATTGTTTGAAAAATAAGATTTTTACATTTTATATATCCAACTTGCAGGATTCAAACGTTGTAAATTTTTGCGTAACTGAAATTTCAATATAGTTTTTTTGGATATTTTATCGGTATATATTTTTCCAATTTTCTGCTTAGTTGTTAAAACATCTCCTGTTTTAACAAATACCGTTTCTAAATTAGCGTAAAATGAAATATAATTTCCGTGGCGTACATAAACTCCTTTTCTATTTCCTGGAAGTTTTATAATATCCATTACTTTACCATTAAAAATAGCACGTGCATTTGCGCCGTTTTCGGTACGAATGTAAACGCCTGCTGTTTCGACTATAATTCCGGGAATTGTAGGATGTGGCTGTTTTCCAAATCGTCTGGTTACTACGCCTTTTTCTATTGGCCAAGGTAGTTTTCCTTTATTAGCCTCAAATTTTTTGGCTAATAATTTTGCCTCTGCAGTCATTGCAAAACCACTTGATTTTTTTGTTTTACCTTTGTTTGACTTCGCAATAGCCTTGCTAATTATTTTGTCTATTTGTGCATTAACCTTACGTTCTTCGCGTTGTTTTTTCTTAATTTGAGTACTATATTTCTTTTCTTGTTTTTTTACTTTGGCAACTACTACTTGTTGATTTTTTCTCTTAATTTCGATTTGTTGTTGCGCTTTTTTTCGTGCTTTTACTAATTTCTCTTTTTCTGATTTTCTAACCTTTAGCGTATCATTTAAAACAACTAAACTTGATGTTTTTTTACTAATTTGAACACCTTGTGCCTTTCTAAAATCAGTATATTGCTTCATATACTGTAAGCGTTTATACGCTTGATTAAAGTTTTCAGAAGATAGCAAAAACATAATTCTACTGTTTTGTGATTTGCTTTTATATGACTTATAAATCATATTAGCATAATCTTTTTTAAGTGTTTTTAATTCTTCAGTAAGTGCGCTTATTTCTTTTTGATTGGCTGTAATTTTACTTTCTAGCAGTTTTGCTTCTGCAGTAAATGCTTTAATTAATTTTGCTTCTGCATTAATTTGAAGGTTTAGATCATTTAATTGTTCGAGTGCTGTTTTTTTTACTGATTTTGTTTCAGAAAGCAACTTTTTAATTTGACTTACTTGTTGTTGAAGTGCTTTACGTTGCGCTTCAAGTTCTTTTTGAGTTTGAGAAAAAACTGTCAAACTAATCATCAAAAAAAAGAAAGATAGTATGTGTTTAAAACGCATCATTTTAAGGTGATTTCTTTATATCCTACAGGAATTTTAAACGGAAAACTTAGTGTTTTGTCAAATTCTACAGCGCGATATTCTAAATTTAGAATAGTTTTGTTGGTGTTTTTTTTGGCAACAATCTTAATTTGCTTAGGAAAAGTAACTTTTGAAATTTGTTGATATTCTGGATACGTTATCGTGACGGTTTCTTGTGATGCTAAGCGACTAATTTCCTGCTTATTGGTCTTAAAGTGAGTTGGATTTATCCAAAATAAAATATCGAATAACTTGTTTTGTTTTTTTGGAAAAACTAAATACGAATCTTGATCTATTTCAGTATAATAACGCTGATTTTTAAGGTTTAAAATAGGCTGTCCTAACAATAAATTTTGAACTTTTTCAAAGTCGACTTCTGTTCCTAAAAATTGACTTAAAAGGCTAAAATTGCCGTCAAAATAGGTTTTATGAATCTTGTCGTAATAACTTACTCGTGTAGGTGTAATTAAAATTTTGGCTACAGGAACACTAAAAAAAGTGCCACTCATCCAAATAGTTTTATCTTTTTCTAACCGAAGTTTTATAGTGAGCGGTTGAGCGTTATTAGCATCAATATATTTTGCTTTAATTTTGGCTTTAACTGTTTTTCTATCAAAACTGTTTTTAATCTGATTTTTTATAATTTTTTTTGTAGAAATAGATACAATTGATGTATTTGTAACCGTTTTAGTAGTTTTACACGAAGTGATTAACAATACTAATACAAAAAAATATGTGAATTTTTTTACCATAAGTAACCTATTGCTTATTTAATAACTTAGTTACCTTTTTTTCATATTTTTGTACTTGCTCAGTATTATTTGTTGCTTGATAACAACTAATGAGTTGTTTGTAAAAATCGGTTTCTAAAGATATATCATCAATTACAAAATCGATGCCATTATTTAAAACGTCAATAGCTTCTGTATATTTCTTTTTCCAAATAAGAGCCTTCGCATTAGTTAAGTAAATAAAGGGTTGCGCAGGAAACAGGTCTAAACCTTTATTGCTATACAACAGTAGGTTTTCAAAATTAGCGTTTGCTAATTCTTGTTCTAAAATATTTTTTAAAACACTGAATTGCTTATCGTTATCAAAGGTTCGTTTTAATTCGTCTAAAGTTTGATTAGTAGTCGGTTTTACCTCTTCTATTTCTATCTTTGATTTGCGTTTAAAATGATTCGCAATAACAGTTTTATAGCGACTAATTCGTGAAGAAACTTGATGTGAATCTTCTAACTCTTTAATTAATTTATCTGCTTCTTTATACTTGTTCGCTTGCAAATAAATTAATATTAAATCTTCTTTTTTCTTTGGATTAATGGTTACAATTTTTTGTTGAACTGCAGTTGCTTTTGAATAATTAAACTGCTTTAAATATATCTTTTTGGCATGTTCAAAAAGCCAAATATTGTTAGCATCCTGTTGCATCGCTTTTTCGATATAAAGACGTGCTTCTTCTAACTTATTAACCAAAAGATTGTTTTTTGATAATTCAAAAGCAACTGCAGTATTGTCAGAAAATAATTGCTGACATTTTTCTAATTCAGTAATTGCGCGTGTATAATTTCCTATTGCTTTGTATTTTAAGGCTTCAAAATAATGGTTTTCAAATTTTATTAGATTATCATCAGCATCTTTTAACAGCGTCATACTATCATCATCTTGTGAAAAAGACAATAGCGTAGTGCAAAGCAATACTAAAAGATATGTGTATTTTTTAAAAATCATTTATAAAAGTTCTGTATAATCTCCTACACTCATTGAAGTAAACTCTCCATTGTATTTTGCATGATGACCAATCATAGCATTATCTAATTGTGCATTTGTAATTTGTACGTTTGATTGTATTAACGAGTTTTTTATTGTTGAATTTTCAACTACACTGTTTTCTCCTAAAGACACATATGGTCCAACAGTTGTGTTTTTTAAAACTACATTTTCACCTATATAACAAGGCTGAATTACTTTTGAATTTTCAAGTACTACATCAGAAGAAGTTAAGTTTTTTCCTTCTTTTTCTAATAACTCAAGTACTTTTGAATTGGTAGCAACTGTTACGTTTTTATTACCACAATCCATCCATTCATTAACCGTTCCTGGAACAAATTTCAATCCTTTTTGCTTCATATTTTCTAAAGCATTGGTCAGTTGATATTCGCCTTTTTCTTTGATGTCATTGTCTAATAAATACTGTATCTCCTCTTTAAGAATACTTCCTTCTTTAAAATAATAAATACCAATAATTGCTAAATCTGAAACAAATGTTTGTGGTTTTTCAACAAAATCTGTTATAATTCCATCTTTTAATTTAACAACTCCAAAGGCTTTAGGATCGTCTACTTTTTTCACCCAAATTGCACCGTCTGTATTCGCATCTAAAGTAAAATCTGCTTTAAAAAGCGTATCAGCAAATGCTACTACGCAAGGACCGTCTAATGCTTCTTTTGCACATTGAATAGCATGTGCAGTTCCTAAAGCTTGTTCTTGTACAAAAACACTTCCTTTGGCATTTAAACTCGCTGCTATTTTCAATAATCTATCTGCAGTATCTCCTGGAAATCCTTTTGCAACAGGACCAATAACAAATGCTATTTCATCTATTTTTTGATTCACAACTTGTGCAATGTCTTCAACTAATCTTTGAACGATTGGTTTTCCTGCTATAAGAGTTAATGGTTTTGGTGTTGTAAGTGTATGTGGACGTAATCGAGAGCCGATTCCAGCCATTGGGACTATTATTTTCATTTAAATTTATTTTTCTAAATTGGATTGAACGCAAATATACGATTTCTTATAATTAGTTGTTTTAAAAAAATCATTTGTTACACTTATTATTTGTTTCTTTGTACAAAATCAGTTATCAGTGAATTATCTTACAGTAGAAAATATATCAAAAAGTTATGGAGAACGTGTTTTATTTCAAAACATTTCTTTTGGAATAAACAAAGATCAAAAGATTGCCTTTGTTGCCAAAAACGGAACAGGAAAAACATCAATATTAAATATTATTGCAGGTTTAGATACTGCTGATTCAGGTCAAATAACTTCTCGTAAAGGCATACACATTGCATATCTATCTCAAAAAGATGAATTAGACGCTACTTTGACTATTGAACAGGCTATATTTTCATCAGATAATCCAACATTAAAGGTAATAGAACGCTATGAAACAGCACTTGAAAATCCTGAAGACGAAAAAGCGTACCAAAAAGCCTTTGAATTAATGGAATCTCATCAAGCTTGGGATTTTGAAACTCAATATAAACAAATACTTTCTAAACTTAAATTTAACGATTTAAAACAACCTATTTCTGATTTATCAGGAGGACAAAAAAAACGTCTTTCGCTTGCTATCATCCTTATCAATAAACCAGATTTATTAATACTTGACGAACCAACAAATCACCTTGATTTAGAAATGATTGAATGGTTGGAAAATTATTTCAAAAAAGAAAAAATTACACTGTTTATGGTTACGCACGATCGTTATTTCTTAGAGCGTGTGTGTAATGAAATTGTAGAATTAGATCAAGGAAAATTATATAAGTACAAAGGAAATTACTCCTATTATTTACAGAAAAAAGAAGAGCGTATTCAACAAGAGCAAACCGAACTTGGCAAAGCAAAAAACTTATTTAAAAAAGAATTGGATTGGATGCGTAGGCAACCAAAAGCACGAACTACCAAGTCTAAATCTAGAATTGATGATTTTTATCAAATAAAAGAAAAAGCTCATCAGCGTAGAAATGACCACAAAGTGCAGTTAGAAATTAATATGACACGTCTTGGAAACAAGATTTTAGAATTGCATAAAGTATCTAAATCATTTGATGATTTAAAAATTTTAGATGCGTTTGAATATGTGTTCAAACGAGGCGAACGCATAGGTATTATTGGAAAAAACGGAACAGGAAAATCCTCTTTCTTAAATATTATTACCGAAAAAATTCCAATAGATTCTGGTAAAATTATGCTTGGAGAAACAGTTAAATTTGGATACTATACTCAAAAAGGAATTGTAATAAAAGAAGGTCAAAAAGTAATAGATGTTATCCGTGAATTTGGCGATTATATTCCGCTTGCAAAAGGCAGAAAAATAACTGCAAGTGAACTTTTAGAACGTTTTTTATTCGACCGTAAAAAACAATATGATTTTGTTGAAAAACTATCAGGAGGCGAGCAAAAAAGATTGTATTTATGTGCAGTTTTGATTCAAAATCCGAATTTTTTAATTCTTGATGAACCTACAAATGATTTAGATGTAGTAACCCTAAATGTTTTAGAAGCGTTTTTATTAGATTTTCCTGGAAACCTCATCGTTGTTTCTCACGATCGCTATTTTATGGATAAAATTATGGATTCGTTGTTTGTGTTTAGAGGTGATGGTGTAGTTGAGAATTTTCCGGGAAATTATTCTGACTTTAGAGCATATGAAGATTCGGCTCCAAAAGAAGAAATCAAAATAGAAAAAAAAGAGAAAACACAAGTAAAAACCACCAAAAACAAACTTTCTTATAACGATCAAAAAGAATTTGATAAATTGGAAAAAGATATCGCTAAGTTAAATGAAGAGCGGATTAATATTGAAAGTAAATTTGCAAATGGCGAAATAGATACAGACAAAATCAACGAAGTATCACAAGAATTGCAAAAAATAATTGATGCTATTGAACAAAAGGAAGAACGTTGGTTAGAACTTTCAATGCAGTTAGAGTAATTTAATGGTTTAAAGTTTAATCATAAATTTCTAAACACTTACAATTTCATAATCTTTTAAGAGTTCGTAATTATACAATCTTAACAACAGTTGCACAACAGCAACTGTGTCTTTTTCACAGTATTTCACTATTCGATTAAGGTTTTTTTCGTTATAGTAAACAGCGGCAACTTGACTGCCATCAATGTCATCTTTTGGTGATGGTATCCCTAAAATATGTGTCATTAATTTCAAAGAAGTATAATGTTTATAATCGCCAAATTTCCATAATTCCATGGTATCTAAATGCGGAATTTCCCATGGTTTTTTGCCAAATAAATTTAATTTTTTTGGCAACTTAATACGATTAATAATCATTCTACGAGCAATATAAGGAAAGTCAAATTCTTTACCATTATGCGCACATAATAAATGCTTTGTATTGCTAAAATGCTTATCTAACAATTCTTTAAATTCATTCAATACAACAACTTCATCATCATTATAAAAAGAAGTGACTCTAAATACTCTTTCCTTATCAAAAGATGAAAAAAAACCCACAGAAATACATATAATTTTACCAAATTCAGCCCAAATTCCTGCACGTTCATAAAAATCTGATGGAGAAAATTCATCTTTGCGTTGGTATTGTGTTTTTAATGCAAACAATTCTTGTTTTTCTTCAGATAAATCTAAAAAATTTTCGGCTTCAGGAACGGTTTCTATATCTAGAAATAATATATGTTTAAAGTCAATTTTGGTAGTCATAACATTATTCTTTTGCTATAAAGGTACGAAAAAACAACATTTAATATGTTTAATAGCCGTTAAATCAAAGATTTTAGAATGAAAAAACAGAATATTGTATTTGCTAGTTGAATCTACCTCATTAAAAATCTCTCTTATTTTTTTGGATAAAATTAAAAAAAGTTTATATTCTAAAAAACTTAAACTCTTTCGTCTGTGAAAAATTACATTACAATATTGTTAACATTATTTTTTATTTCAAACCTTTATTCTCAAGAATATAAAAAAATGATGGATGATAGAAACGTCAACTTATATGACGTTATTAAAGAAGCTGAAAAATACTTTAAAACACACGATAAATCTAAAAAAGGCTCTGGATGGAAACCATACCAAAGATGGTTGTATGAAAACGAAGCAAAATATTATCCTTCTGGTATTAGAAATAATGCAGATCCAAATATTGCTATTAAAGAATTTATAAAAATAAAAAAAGCGACTAATGCAAGATTAGCACCAAGTGATTTAAACAATCCTTGGGTAGAATTAGGCCCTTTTAAAATGGATACTATTACCTCTTCACCTAGTGCAGGAATGGGACGTGTAGAAGATTTTTATGTTGATCCTAACGATACAAATTATATGTTTTTATCTTCTCGCAGTGGAGGCTTATTTAAAACTACAGATGGCGGAGCAAATTGGCTACCAAAGACAGATTTTCTATTTTCTTGTGGTGTAAGTAATTTTGATGTTTCACCAACTGATAGAAATGAGTTATTGATAAACGTTAATAATTCAGGATACCATCAATATTCAAATGGAATTTACAAATCTACCGATGGAGGAGATACTTGGAACGCTACTGCTTTTAATCCATTAAATATAACAATGGGATTAGGAGAAACTATGATTGTTGAACAAATAATGTACCATCCTTTTGATGATAATATTGTGTTTGTAGGAACAAACAATGGACTTTATCGTTCTGTGGATAAATTAGACTCTTGGACATTATTAATAAGTGATATAGATGTTACTGAGATTGCTTTTCATCCAACAAATGAAAATATCATATATTTTTATGAAAAAACAAATGAAAAAAATAAAATTCACATTTCTACAGATAAAGGATTAACCTTTACAACATCAAATGAAATTATAGGAAATGATAATAAGACTAATGTAAAACTTTCTACGAGTCCTGCCTGTCCAGATTGCATCTATTTTTCTTCAAAAAATGGCGTTTGGAAATCCTCAAACAATGGTCTAGATTTTACTTTTCAAAGTAATCCAACTGCTGGAAGTGGAGGTTTTTGCGTGAG
>CAMZLV010000019.1 GCA_947311835.1 uncultured Lutibacter sp.
TAAACCATTTTTAAAGAAAGGAAAACCACCAAATATTGGAATACAAGGGGTTCTTTTTAATTTTTGATGATTTTATTAAACGAAATGTAGTGAAATCAATACTTTTGATACTACCTGAAATTTATTTAGGACGGGATTGTCAAAAAAAATAATTGTTCAACATATTATAAACTTAAAAAGGCTTCAATATATTGCAACTTTAACACAAGTAACATAAATATATTCCGTAATTTTGCAACATTTTAACACGTATATCAAAAATGAAAAAATTACTCTCTATATTATATTCTACACGACTTACAGCCATTTTATTTCTTGTTTTTGCCCTTGCAATGGGTATTGCTACATTTATTGAAAATGACTACAACACACAAACTGCTAAAGCATTGGTGTACAACACATGGTGGTTTGAAGGAATTATGATTTTTTTTACTATCAATTTCTTCGGAAACATATTTAGATACCAACTTTATAAAAAGAAAAAATGGGCTATTTTCTTTTTTCATATTGCCTTTTTATTTATCCTAATTGGAGCAGGTATTACACGTTATATCAGTTATGAAGGCATGATGCCAATTGTTGAAGGCGAATCAAGTAATATGATACTCTCTCAAGATAATTATATAAGCGTTGTTGTTGATAATAGCAAAGAACAATACGCTTATACTCCTACAAAAACATTAATTTCATCAATAGGAAAACCTGATTTTTCTTTTTCTAATGAATTTAGAGGACAAAAATTTAATATTGAGTTAACAAATTATATTTCACATGCTTCTGAGGTATTTGAAGAAAATGAAAAAGGAGAAGAATATTTACACTTTGTAGAATCAGGTTCAGGTTCTAGGCATGATCATTACATCAAAAAAGGAACTAGCGCAGTTATTCATAATATTTTAGTTGGTTTTAACAACGTAAACAACAACTCTATAGATATTATTTCAAACGGAGAAACACTTAAAATAAAATCGGCTAAAGACGGTACTTTCTTTAGAATGGCTGACAAATTTAACGGTACTGTTTCCAAAGATTCCATACAAGATTTACAATTATTAGCATTGCATCAGTTAGCAGGATTGAGTTTTGTAGTGCCAACACCTCCTCAAAAAGGTTTTTATAAAACCGTAGCAACTAAAGACAAATCAGCATTAGACCAACTAACATTTGATGTTACAACTAATGACGAAACCAAGCAAATAACTATTAAAGGCGGTCAATATAGGCTGGAAAGAGCCGAAAAAATAAAAGTTGGTGACCTAAACTTTAGAATCACTTACGGATCAAAAGAAATTAAATTGCCCTTTCATATCAAGTTAAGAGATTTTCAACTGTCTAATTATCCAGGATCTAAAAGTCCGATGTCATTTGCTAGTGAAATAACCGTTATTGACCCAAAAGAAACCTTTGATTTTAGAATTTATATGAATCATATTTTGAATTATAAAGGGTATAAATTTTTTCAATCAAGTTACGATATCACTGATGAATATGAAGAAACTCGCCTATCTGTTAATCATGACAAATGGGGAACTATTATCACTTATATTGGTTATAATATGCTATTTTTAGGAATGCTTTTAATCTTTTTTGTTAAAAATACACGCTTTGATGATTTAAAAAAAGCACTTAAAAAAATAGAAGCAAAAAAAGCAACCTTAACTGTAGCATTACTACTAACAATTGTTTCAGGATTTGCTCAACACAAGCAACATCAGATAAGTGAACAGCAAATTGATTCTATCATAAAACTTAATTCGGTAGACAAAAAACATGCTGAGGAGTTTAGTAAATTGATTATTCAAGATGCAGGAGGACGAATGAAACCAGTAAACACTTTTGCCTCTGAATTATTGCGTAAAATTCATAAAACAGAAACATTTAAAGGTTTGGATGCGAATCAAGTATTTTTATCTATTCAACAAAATCCACGTTTTTGGTTTCAAGTGCCAATTATTTACATCAAAAAAGAAAATTCGAAATTAAGAGATATTATTGGTATTGCACACAATCAAAAGTACGCACGAGTTTCTGATTTTTTTACTGACAAAGGGACTTATAAATTAAGAAAAGAACAAGAAAAGGCATTTAAGCAAAAAATTAAAAGTAAATATGAACAAAGTGTTATTGATGTTGATAGACGTGTGAGTTTGTTATATTCGGCTCTTTTTGGCGATTTACTAACTATTTTTCCAATACCTAATGACGCTACCAATAAATGGGTTTCTCAAAACGAATTGAATGCTGCTAATTTTACTGGAACAGATTCTGTGTATGTAAAGCAGATTTTACCTGCTTATTTGCAAACACTTTTTATTTCAAAAAAGAACAACGATTACGCACAAGCAAACGAAATTTTAACTGGAATTAAGAAATTTCAAAAAAAATACGGTTCGGCTGTTTATCCTTCGGATAAAAGAATAAATTTAGAGTTGTTTTACAATAAATATGACATTTTTAAAAAACTGTTTGTTTATTATTTATTGGCTGGTTTATTGTTATTCACATTTGTTATTATACAAATATTCAACAATTCAAAATGGGTAAAAACACTCATTAAAATTGGCTACTTTATTATAATCGGACTTTTTATTTATCACAGTATCGGCTTAGCAATAAGAGGTTATATTTCTGGTCACGCGCCTTGGAGTAATGGCTACGAATCAATTATTTATGTGTCTTGGGCTACAATGTTATTTGGCTTGATATTAGGACGTAAATCAGCCTTAACTGTTGCTGCAGGTACTTTTGTAGTTTCAATTATCCTGATGGTTGCACATTGGAATTGGATGGATCCTTCAATAAGCAATCTACAACCTGTACTTGATTCGTATTGGTTGATGGTACACGTTGCTATAATTGTTGCGAGTTACGGCCCTTTTACACTAAGTATGATTTTAGGAACATTAGCATTAATTTTAATGTTAATTACTTCAAAAGATAATAAAAAGAAGATTGATTTAGTAATTAAAGAAATTACAATTATCAATGAAATGTCTATGACAGTTGGTATTGTATTATTAACTATAGGTAACTTTCTTGGCGGTATTTGGGCAAACGAGAGTTGGGGTAGATATTGGGGATGGGATCCTAAAGAAACTTGGGCTTTAATTAGCATTATGATTTATGCTTTTATTTTACATGCAAGATTGGTTCCTAACCTAAGAGGTCGTTTTGCCTTCAACACAATGGCTGTTTTTGCTTTTGCATCAATATTAATGACGTATCTTGGTGTGAATCATTTACTATCTGGATTGCATTCTTATGCGTCTGGAGAATCGGCTCCTATACCAATGCAAATTTGGGGTTGGCTTGCTTTTTCAATATTATTAAGCATCCTTGCCTATTTTAAATATGAAAAATATTATAAAAAATAAGTTAAACGCAATTATTACTAACGCTTTTTACACGAAATCATAAACTTGTAAATGACATTTAAAAATGTACCTTTGCAATTCAAAAAACAAAACATATTATGTTTAATAAATATATAAAATTAGTTATCGCTGCAGCAATTACGGTTTGGGCAGTTTTTCAATTTATTGATGGAAATATTATAAACGGCATATCATTGCTTTTTTTAGCAAGTATTTTTGTGTTCTTTTATTATAAAAATGAGTTTATTTTACTTGCCTTTTTACAATTGCGCAAACAAAATTTTGAAGGTGCCAAAAAATGGTTAGACAAAATAAAAAATCCGAGTAGCGCTTTGGTGCAAAAGCAAGAAGGTTACTTTAATTTTTTACATGGTATTTTAGTTTCTCAAACTAACTTAACACTTGCCGAAAAATATTTTAGAAAATCATTGTCATTAGGTTTATCTATGGCGCATGATGAGGCAATGGCAAAATTACAATTGGCAGGAATTGCACTATCTAAAAATCGTAAAAACGAGGCTACAAAATTAATAAGCGAAGCTAAAAAACTAGACACGCAAGGAATGTTGAAAGATCAAATAAAAATGATGAAAGATCAAATGAAGAAAGCAAATGGAATGGGACATCATCAAATGAGAGGTCAAATGGGAGGAAGACGAAAAGGATTTAGATAAACTTAAAATGTTTCAATAAAAAAGGCGACCATTGGTCGCCTTTTTTATTGAAACAATCCTGTTAATCCAGTGCTTTTAATTTTAAATTTTCTTGATATTGAATTAAAAAAACTCCTGTGTTTTCAGTACTTTTAGATGTTTCTGTATGATAATCAAATTTTGTTCCAACACGCCTTGAAATTCCAGCAGTTGCTCCTTCGTTAAAAGAATCAAAACCAACCAATCTTAATAATGCATCATATGTAACGTCAAAACCTTTAATTGCATATTTTGAAGGCCAAGCATAATATTTTTTCCGATATTTCTTTTTGAATGACTTTGTAGCGTCATTAAAAGTATCTACAAAAGCTTCTTTTGGATATGTAAAATGCAATCTTGCCAATTGATTGTTACTCACATTCACAAAATTAAAACCATACTCAAAACTAAACAACTGTATATCAGCTTTTTCTTTTGTAATTACTCCTAAATTATTAACTACATCGTTTGTTGTAACATTGTCTTTTCCTATCAATAACACCCAATTTTTTCGTTGTACTGTGTCGATAATCTTTTCAAAACGTTCTTTCTTAATATACCCTTTTTCTGGTTTTAAAATGGCTATATTTTTTATTGAATCGTGTGCTTTTAATTTACTTGCAATTCTTGAAATCGTAGTTTTTGTAGATGCTAAGTCATCTCCTGCAATTATAATATTTTCACCATTGTAATTGTCAAGCATATAGTTTATTAATTTTTGTTCTAATAGTTTTTTGTCAGGCGCAACTTTAACCAAACCTCTTTCAGAAATAGTTGTTTGATACTTCGAAAACATTGGAGCGATTACAGGTACATCCGCTTCTTTTTCTGCAACTAATTTGGCATTTTTCAAAAACAAAGGACCAATAATAGCGTCAACTTCTTCAAAATTATTTTCGTCTAATATTCGATTAATCTTGGTACTACTATTTTCGGTATCATACACTTGTAAATCAACTCTTAAACCTTGATTTTGTAGTGAATCTATTGCAACCAAAACACCTGAATGAAAATCAGTAACTATATTTAAAAGTGATTTTTTATTTTTAAATTTTGTATCTAAATCTGAAATAGAATTTAGTTTATATGGAAGCATTAATACAATCTTCAAAGGCTTGTCAGTGATACTATCAGTAAAATACTGATCTGATAATTCTTCAACACTTTCCTCGCCTACTTTTATAATCATTCCCAATTTCAACCCTTCAGTTTTAACTGTTGGGTTCATTTCAAATAATTTTTCATCCGAAATATCAAATCTTCTTGTCAAATTAAAAACAGTATCTCCTTTTGCTACCGTATGAAAAACATCTTTTGTTTCCACAACTGTTTCAACTTCTTCTACCTCAGTGTTCTTAGAAGTTTCAACAGGAACATCAATTGTTTCTTCTGCTTTCTTTAATGGAATTACCAACTCACGTCCATAACTTATATGGTTACCAGTAAGATTATTTGCTTTTTTTAATTCTTCAACACTAATACCATATTTTTGTGAAATACTAAAGAGTGTTTCTTTCTTTTTAACAGTGTGTGTTTTTTTATCAGAATTATTAGTTATAACATTTGAAACCTTATTTTTATTAGGAATAATGATAACTGTATTAGGCTCTGGCTTTCTTGAAACATCAGGATTTAAACGTAGTAAATCACGTACTTTAATATCATTATCTTTTGCTATACTTTTCATTGTTTCACCACTTTTAATAGTGTAGGAAACATATTTTTTTTGTTGACCACAAGCTGTTTGTGTTATTAAAAAAACAAGTAAAAACAAAAAGTTGATTTTTTTCATTATCATATTAATTTTTAAAATTCTTCCTATCCAAGATAGAGTTTAAAAAATGTTATTCCCACTCAATTGTGGCAGGCGGTTTTGAACTAATATCATAAACTACTCTGTTAACACCTTTTACGTTATTTATTATTTTATTTGATGTTTCTTGCAAAAATTTATAAGGTAAATTTACCCAATCTGCAGTCATTCCATCTACCGATTCAACGGCTCTTAAAGCTACACATTTTTCATAAGTTCTTTCATCTCCCATAACTCCTACAGAGTTTACTGGTAATAAAATTGCTCCTGCTTGCCATACTTTATCGTACAAATCCCATTTTTTT
Source organism: uncultured Lutibacter sp. (assembly GCA_947311835.1). Classification (GTDB taxonomy): domain Bacteria; phylum Bacteroidota; class Bacteroidia; order Flavobacteriales; family Flavobacteriaceae; genus Urechidicola. The sequence goes on from CAMZLV010000019.1 coordinate 6,185, forward strand.
AGTCCATTAATAAAAATAGCATCTACTTCTTGCAATATACGAACTTTTTCTTCAGTAATATCACCTAAAATTCTGATTGCCAATCCTGGACCTGGAAACGGATGCCTTCCTAATAATTCTGCATCAATTCCCATTGATTTTCCTACTCTTCTAACTTCATCTTTAAAAATCATACGCAGAGGCTCTACAATTTTTAACTTCATAAAGTCTGGTAATCCTCCAACATTATGATGACTTTTAATTGTTGCACTTGGTCCTCCTGTAACAGAAACTGACTCAATAACATCAGGATAAATAGTACCTTGTGCCAACCATTTTACGTTTTCTATTTTATGTGATTCATCATCAAAAACTTCAATAAAAACACGACCTATAATCTTACGTTTTTTCTCAGGATCACTCTCTCCTTTTAATTCAGACAAAAAGCGTGCCGAAGCATCAACACCTTTTACATTGAGTCCCATCCCTTCGTATTGTTTTAATACGCTTTCAAATTCATTTTTACGAAGCAATCCGTTATTTACAAAAATACAATGTAAATTTTTACCAACTGCCTTGTCTAGCAAAATAGCAGCAACTGTTGAATCTACGCCTCCTGAAAGTCCTAGAACTACTTTATCATCTCCTATTTTTTCTTTTAACGATGCTACAGTAGTTTCAACAAAACAATCTGGAGTCCATTCTTGTTTTAGACCTGCAATTTTTATTAAAAAATTTTCTAACAACTGCGCACCATCAGTTGAATGATACACTTCTGGATGAAATTGGATAGCGTACGTTTGCTCGCCTTCAACTTTAAAAGCAGCATTTTCAACATCTTCAGTGCTTGCTATTTTTTTATAGTTTGTAGGTAATTTTAAAATCGTATCACTATGACTCATCCACACTTGACTTCCTTCTGAAATATTATCAAATAACGTTTCAGAATTATCAATAAAAGAAAGATTAGCACGACCGTATTCGCGTGTATTTGAACTTCCTACTTCACCACCAAAAAAATGCACCAAATATTGAGCGCCATAACATACACCTAATAAGGGTAATTTACCTTTAATTTCTGACAAATCAGGTTGCGGTGCAATTTCACTTCTTACAGAATAAGGACTTCCTGATAGGATTACTGCCTTAAAATCTGAAACATTGAAATTATCACTGTTATATGGGTGAATTTCACTATAAATATTGAGTTCTCTAACTCTTCGAGCAATTAACTGTGTAAATTGCGATCCGAAATCTAAAATAAGTACTTTGTTGTGTTGCATATGCAAAAATACTACTAAAATAAATAATTTTCGTAGTATTTTTTAAAGAAAGTTTCAGGTAGATTCAACTAGCAAATGCAACTTTTTGGTTCACGAATTTATAAAATAAATTTTTAGGATTATCATAATTTAGGTTTTTTCTAGGTCTTCTGTTTATTTTATGTTGTATTTCTTTGATTTCTTGCTCATTATACATGCTAAATATTGATTTTTTAGGTATGTATTGTCTAACTAATTTATTAGTGTATTCACTCAGACCTCTTTCCCAAGAAGAATAAGGATGAGCAAAGAAAAATTCTGTCAGTAATTTTTTAGATATTTTTTTATGCGCTGCAAACTCTTTTCCATTATCCGAAGTAATAGAATGGGTAAAGTCCTTATATGGTAAAAGCATTTCTATAACTATTTTTGCTAACTCTTGGGCATTTTTGCCAAAAGGTAATTTTCTCATCAAGAAAAAGGCTGTGGTCCTCTCTACAATTGTTACAATAGCACCTTTTCTGTCTTTTCCAATAATTAAATCTATTTCCCAATCTCCAAAACGCATTTTATTGTTAATTATATCACTTCTAAGGTCAATAGATACTCTGTCTTTAATAGTATTTTGTTTTCCTGAAACTGGACGTTTTCTGTGCTTTAATTGATGCCTGAGATGCTTAAATAGATTTCCTCCTTGCTTTTTATCCTCTCTAACATAAGCATAGATTCTTTCGTGGCTGACTATAGGAATATTTTGAGTTTTACAATAACCAACAATCTGTTCTGGCGACCATTGTTCTTGCTCTATTTTTCCTCTCACATATTTTTCTATTGATGGAGTAAACTTTCTATTACTTGCAAAACGCTCTTTTCTTTCACTACACAACTCATGTGCAAAATCAGGATTATAGGAACCTCGTTTTGTTGAATTACGTTTTATCTCTCTATAAATAGTAGATTTATCTACTTTCAACTCATTGGCAATGTAAGTTTTTGACTTGCCACAATTTAGGTATGCTTTTATTTGATACCTTTGTTCTTTAGTTAAGTGCTTCATATTTATTTGCTTTTAGTAGAGTATAAATATAAGTCTTAACTTGGAGTAGCAAAGAGGGTAGACATTAAACCCTTCTCTCTTTTTGCTCCGTTTCGCTACGCTTCACTCCGCAAAAAGAGAGAAGAATTTAAACGATATTAAGATTATATAAATACTCCTAAAAGTTGCATTTACTAATTGAACTTAAGAGGATAAAATATTTCCAAATACCTTATTTGTTCTCCTCCTTTTTAAAAATCTTCCACAAAACAGCCATGCTGATGGCTGGCAAAATCAGTTTTAACAATTTTACAACCGATTTTTTTCTTTTTTTCTGTAATGGCTGTAATTTCATCCTAAAATCCCGCGAAATAATAATCTATCCATCAAACGGATTATAAAAATATCGCGGAATGTGGCAAATTCCCGCGAAATTCCTGCGTAGAGACGCGATGCATCGCGTCTCTACGCGCCATACGCAAACATAATCGCGGTTTTGACAATGACATAGGCAAACATCGTGACGGCAAGACCAAGAACGGTCCAGATAATTCCTTGTTTGGCTTCGCTGATTTTGGTTTCGTCGCCAGCGGCAGTAACGATTTTAAAGGAATTCCAAATAA
>CAMZLV010000020.1 GCA_947311835.1 uncultured Lutibacter sp.
GAATATAATAATACAGATGAAATTTCTGCAACATTAAATTTTTCTGATTTTAAACAAAGTGATGATTTTATAATTGGAAAATGGATGAATAAAGACAAAACTAAATTTTATAAAATAACCCTTAATAAAGATTACGATATAAGTTACGGAGAAAATGTAGAATGGAAAAACAAGGAGTTAATTCAATCAAAGTCTACTAAAAATCATTATTTTAAAACAATTATTGAGAAAGATAAAGGAGATTTTTACGCAAGAATAATAGGTGTAAAAATATATGAAAAAAAGTCAGATAAATTAATACAAACAATTAAATTAGATTGTCAATTATTCGGGATAGACAGTGTAAGTGTAGATGATTATAACTTTGATGGAATTCAGGATTTTTCTGTTTTTGAAGCGAGTTACGCAGGACCTAATACTTCAAGTATATATATACTAAAAGATAAAAATTCTGAAAAATATATTGTTAGTGATTTCCACGGTACTTCTTTGGAATTTGATAATGCATTAAAACTGATTTATGAGCATAATCAATGCTGTGCAGGAAGAAGTCATATGAATGCTACATATGAAGTGGTGAATAATAAAATGGTTTTATTAGAACAAACCTGTCTTGAATATGATGACCAGAAAGAAGATTATATTGAAATTGAATGTGAATGATAAAAGAAACTTCTCAAAAAGGATTACTTTTTAAATGTTTAGCGTTCTATAAATAAATTATTAGTAATATGTATTAATAAGAGGCTGTCCAAAAAGTGTCATTCTGAATGAAATGAAGAATCTTTAAAAGTGATAATTAATTGAATATCAATATAATTGAGATTTTTCGACTTCGCTCAAAATGACAAAATAAAAACTTTTCAGACAGCCTCTTCTCATTTATTCTATAGTTACTACTAAATCGTCTTGCATTACCATTTTACCTTCTTCTAGCGTAATTGACGATACCTTTCCGTTTTTTGAAGCAGTTACGGTAGTTTCCATTTTCATAGCTTCAATAATGAATAAAGCATCATTTTCTTTTACTTTTTGACCTTTTTTGACGAGTATCTTATAAAGCATTCCTTGAAGAGGAGCGCCAATTTCGTTTTGGTTTTCAAGGTCAGCTTTTGTGTTTTCAATTTTTTTGATATTTAAAGATTTGTCTTTTACATCTACAAATCTATTTTCGCCATTTACCTTAAAAAATACGGTTCTAAAGCCTTCGTCATTTGCGCTTCCAACAGATAAAAGTTTAACTAAAACTGTTTTTCCAGGCTGAATTTCAACCATAATCTCTTCTCTTATATCCATTCCGTAAAAGAAATTTTTAGTTGGTATAGATGCTAAGTTGCCATAAGACTTATAAGTTTCATGTGCTTGTTCAAATACTTTTGGGTACAAACTATACGATAAGAAATCTTCAATTTCAATTTTTCTTGAAAATCCTTTCTGAAATTTATTTTGAAATGAAGCGTATTCTTTCTCAAAATTTATAGGTTCTAAATGTGCATTTGGTCTGTTTTTATAAGGTTTTTTGTTTTTGAGGATTATTTTCTGAAGTTTTGTTGGAAATCCGCCAACAGGCTGTCCTAAATCACCTTTAAAAAGACTAATTACTGATTCTGGAAACGAAATTTCATGTCCTTTATCTAATATGTCTTGTGGAGTTAAATTGTTAGTAACCATAAAAATAGCCATATCGCCAACTACTTTTGAACTTGGCGTTACTTTTACTAAATCACCAAACATTTTATTTACTTTATGATACATTGTTTTAACTTCGCTAAAGCGATCTCCAAGACCTAATGCTGTTGCTTGCGGACGTAAATTTGAATATTGTCCTCCAGGAATTTCATGTTGATAAACTTCAGCAGTTCCTGATTTTAATCCTGATTCAAAAGGATAATAATATTCTCTAATATCTTCCCAATAATTTGAAAATTGGTTTAAAATAGTAGTATCAAATTCATGATATCTCTCATTGTGTTTTAGCATTTCAACAATGCTATTAAAATTGGGTTGTGATGTTAATCCTGACAAGCCTCCAAGCGCTACATCCACAACGTCAACACCGTTTTCGATAGCTTTTAAATAGGTTGCAGATTGTAGTGATGAGGTGTCGTGTGTGTGCAAGTGAATAGGAATTTTTACAGCATCTTTTATTGCAGGTATTAATTCCGCTGCAGCATACGGTTTCAATAGTCCAGCCATATCTTTAATGGCTATCATATGCGAACCTGCATTTTCAAGGTCTTTTGCTAATTGAGTATAGTATTTAATAGTGTATTTAGTATTGTTTTTGGATAATAAATCACCTGTAAAACTAATTGTTCCTTCGGCAATTCCACCAGTTTTATTGCGTACATATTGTATGCTTGGTTCCATGGCTTTTACCCAATTTAGAGAATCGAAAATTCTAAAAATATCGACACCGTTTTCCCAAGATTTTATAACAAATTTTTCAATCAAATTGTCAGGATAGGCTTTGTAGCCAACGCCATTTGAGCCTCTTAATAGCATTTGAAATAATATATTTGGTACGGCTTTTCTAAGTTGTCTTAACCGCGTCCAAGGACTTTCGTGCAAAAATCGGAGGCATACGTCAAAAGTGGCTCCTCCCCAAACTTCCATACTAAATGTGTTTGGATGATTTTTTGCAAAGCTTTCGGCAACTTTTAACATATCATATGTTCGCATTCTAGTTGCGAGTAATGATTGATGCGCATCTCGCATAGTGGTGTCAGTAAAATGAATTTTATTTTCATTTTTTAACCAATTGCAAAACTTTTCAGCGCCCATTTCAGTAAGCATATCTTTTGTTCCCTTTGGATATTTTTCAAGAGGTTTGTAAGCAGGAATTTTTGGTGTTCTAAATTCTTTGGTAGAATCAATAAATTTAACGTCTGTATTTCCATTTACAATAATTTCTGCTAAATACTTTGTTAATTTTGAGGTTCTGTCTTGCGATGGTTTTAGTTTGAATAATGATGGTGTGTTTTGTATGAAATTAACTGTTACTGCACCTTTTTTGAATGCATCGTGTTGTATTACATTCTGAAGAAATTGGATGTTGGTTTTTACACCTCTTATTCTAAATTCTTTTAATGCTCGTACCATTTTTCTTGTTGCTCCATCTAAGGTTCTTCCGTGTGCAGAAACCTTTACAAGCATTGAATCAAAAAACGGACTTATTTTAGATGATTGATATACGCTACCTGCATCTAAACGTATTCCCATTCCTGCAGCGCTTCTATATGTAGTGATGGTGCCATAATCTGGAGTGAAATTGTTTTCAGGATTTTCGGTTGTGATTCTACATTGTAATGCAAAACCATAAGTTGCTAATGAATCTTGATCATAAATTTTTATTTGTTTACTGTCGAGTTTGTATCCTCCTGCAATAAAAATTTGTGTTTTAACTAAGTCAATTCCTGTTACCATTTCGGTAACGGTATGTTCTACTTGAATACGTGGATTTACTTCAATAAAATAAACATTATCATCACCATCAATAAGAAATTCAACGGTACCAATATTGTTATAATTTACTTCTTTGGCAATTGCCAATGCATATTTATACAGACTTTCTTTAACTGTATTACTTATATTAAATGAAGGTGCAATTTCTACAACTTTTTGATGACGGCGCTGTACTGAGCAATCTCTTTCGTATAAGTGGCGCGTGTTTCCGTAGTTGTCTGCAACAATTTGAACTTCTATGTGTTTTGGATTTTCTACGTATTTTTCTAAAAACATGGTATCATCGCCAAAAGCATTTAGTGATTCATTTTTAGCTGAATCAAAATTCGATTCTAAATCTTCGTCATTTCTCACAACACGCATACCTCTTCCTCCTCCTCCAGAGGCTGCTTTTAGCATAAGAGGATAACCAATTTTATTGGCTTCAATTAGCGCAATTTTTAAGGACGTAAGTTTCTTTTTATTACTTTCTATGATTGGAACTTTACACTTTTCAGCAATTTTTTTTGCAGTTATTTTATCGCCTAAAGCATCCATAACTTCAGGATTTGGACCTATAAAAATAATATCATTTTCAGCACATTTACGAGCAAATTCTGAGTTTTCAGATAAAAACCCATATCCAGGATGAATGGCATCAACATTCTTGTTTTTTGCTAATGAAATGATTTCATCCATATCTAAATAAGGTTTTAGAGGCTCATTGTCTTTCCCTATTTGGTAGGTTTCATCGGCTTTATATCTGTGTTGAGAATAGCGATCTTCAAAGGTGTAAATAGCAACAGTTGTGATGTTTAATTCTGTACACGCTCTTAAAATTCTGATGGCAATCTCGCCTCTATTGGCAATCAGTACTTTTTTTATTTTCATAGTAGTTTTTATTTAATGATGTATGGATTTATATTTTTATAGTTTCTTATTATAAATTCTAGGGCAGTGTTTAGTATTTTACCCATATTCGTGGCTTTTTTAAAGTTAATGTCTCCAGTTATTTTAAATAGACCATTTTTTAATTCTTTTATTTTATCAGGAGTAGATATTGTGTCGTTATACATGCATCTTAATAAAAAATTAAGCCTTTCTTTTTCACTCGATGCTCTTTTAGCTAAAAGTGATCGCTCTTCTTTTTTGTATTGTTCGATAGATTCTTTTTGAAGTAATTCTAGCGTCATATCAACCAATTTATTATTTTCTTTTAAAAATTGTGGTTTATACACTTTTGGGTTTCCTTCAAATGATTGTTGGTCAAAGTCAATAGCTCTAATTCTATATTGAATTCTGTCAAAATCATGGGTTAAAACAAATACATAATTATAAGAACGCATATCACCTAATAAACGTGAAAAACAGCGTTCGTTAAATTTTACAAATTCTTTTGCAATTTCCATTTTTGCTTGATGTGAACAGTTGTCTAATTCTTCTTCAAGAAAAACATCGCCAGGAATTCCAGAAATATGTTCTTCAATTAAAGTGTCTTTATGTACTAAAAAATTGATGTGATTTGGTGATAAAATATGCTCTAATTCAAGACCGTAAATACGTGATGCGTCTGCTTTTTTAACATATAGATATACGTAATTATCATTTAAAATATTTCGTATTTTGATTCTAAATGGTTTTGTGTTTCCAAAGGTGCAAAAATCAATAGCATCAATATTTAAAAACGGAATTGTAGAGTCGCTACCATCAGCATGAAGTATGGTGTACATGCGTTTCAAACTCATTTCTATTTCTTCACGTTCGTGTTCGGCAAAATAGGTGCTAATCCATAAGGTGTCATTTCCTGCTTCGTCATAAATCTCTATAGCGCCTTGAAAACGCAATAAATCATCATAAAAAATCGGTATTTTTATGTTTCTGCTATGTGTTGTTAAATAGTCAGATAACTGCTTGGTAATTGGATAAGCAGGTTTTTTCTTTGACATTAATTTCTTGTCCATACGTCTTTTTATAAAGTCGTTTTAAAGATAGGATGAAATTATTAATAAAACAAAATTGAATGGTATAAAACGTTGGTTAGAATTATATTTTATTTTATGGATTTATTTTTTTGTGACTTTAAAAGTATAAGAAGCAACAATGTCAGTGTCAATTTTTAAATGAACATCATAATATCCTGTCCATTTAAAAGTATGGTTAAATGTCAGTATTCCGTTTTCATTTTTTAAATTACTGATGTTTAATTTTTGTTCATTATTTCCTGTAAAAATAATTAAATAAACGTTGTTTAGTGAGCGATTGTTTAGTGTTTTAAAACTGAATTTTACTTTTTTATTTTTGCTTGTAACTACTTTTAAGTTTCTCGGTTCTAGTGGAATAATTTGATGCTTAAACGTTTCTCCATATACAATAGGAGCATTTAAGAATAGTGAATTCGTAGTTTTATCGTTTAACAGCCATTTTGGATTAATTGGATAATGGTTTTTGGCAAATAGGTTTGGGTTTGCTAAAAAATAACCGTCATTATAATTTTTGATAAATGTGTTGTTTTCATTTAAATATCCACTTGACCAAGTTGCATCGCATAAGTACCATTTTTTATTTAATTTTACAGCGTTCCATGAATGGTTTGCCATCTCTAAAGTTTCAATATTTGAATCAACAGTTCTTCCATAACCATTTACTATTTCGCATTCAATATCTGCTAATAATGCGAGTTCTTTAATTAGATACGCATAACCTGTACACATCGTTTTTTTATTTTTTAATAATGTGTTAAATGCTTTTTTCTTATATTCTTCATTCCATTTATTGAGTAATAAACTATCGTTTTTAAACTTTTTTCTTTTGTATTTTACAGTATTGTGTTGTTTTGAATCGCCACTAATATTGTTACAAACCCAAGTGTAGATGGCTCTAAACTTTTCAGTATCCGTTTTAAGTTTAGAGGTGAGTTTGTAACTCAAAAGTGGTAAATTACGTAAACTTTCGCCTTTGTTTAATTTGGCAATATTATCAGCAGTTGCAAAATTGATGTTTCTGAAATCAGAAATTTGCGCATTTGATATCGTAATAAACAAAAAAAAGAGTAGTAGGATTGCTTTATTCATTCTGGAAATGGTTTTTACGCATCGATTAAAATTTATTTTTTGATTTATAAACCTTTTTAACCGCAACTTTTCCTAATAGCGTACAAGAGTCTAACTTCATATTTACTTTTAAATTAATAGTTGAAGTAGAATTAACGTTTGTAATTGTTATTTTTTGTGATTCCATTCCTACATAACTAAAAATTAAAATGGCTCCTGTTTTTAGAGTCGTTGGAAATTTAAAGTTGCCATCAAAATCTGTTTCTGTGCCAATTGTTGTGCCTTCTAATAAGATGCTAACTCCAGGCAAACTGTTTGTTCCATCTGTCACAGTTCCTTTTACGGTAAACTTTTCATCTTGTTTTTTTATGGTAGATTTAGATGAGTCAAAGTTAGTCTTGTTTGTTTGTGCATAACTTGAGTTAAATGAAAAAAGGGCTAAACAAGCGATTCCGATTCCGCTCCAAAAGTTTATTTTTTTTCTTTTTGAAGACTTTTCTTGGTAGGTTTTTAATTGGTTATTTTTAAATTTACCACACGTATTTTTATTGGAATTGTTTTTAAAAAAAATGATAATTTCATCGGAGTTCATTTTAGTAAAGTCTATAACTTCCTTTTGACACGAACCACAAAAACCTCCTTTTTGAGTTGGTTTAAAATCATTAAAATTCTCTGTACATGGTTGATTGATTTCTAAACTAAATTGATTTTTCATAATATAAATATTTTAAAGATTATTTATTCAAACTTATGAATGAATGTTTAATTTTAAAATCTATATTGAGTGAAGTGTCAGTTTGAGTGTGTAAAAGTGTATTCTGAATTAGTTTAGATAGTTGTTGATTTTTTTAAAAAGATTAAATTTTTATTTTTTCACCCAAATAGGCTAGTTTGTATCCTTTTTCTATTTTGATGTTGTTGCTTGTTGCTGGAATAATTTTTAAATCGCCATTATCTAATTTTATAAATAGTGGTACAATATTATCATTGTTTTTGGCTATTTCTATAAGTTGGTTAAAGTGCTCAGTAGAATTTATTTCAACTTCATGAATTTTAGGATGCTTTCTAACTATTTCTGTAAGTTTTACAAAGTCATCAGTATGAGAAAACAGTCCAGCAGAAGGATTGTTTTTAGGATCGTTACTTTCTTCGGTAGTAATAATTCTAAAGTTACCTTGTTCGCCAAACTGGTTTTTAAATTTTTTGATACAGCGTTCGTTTATGGTTGCATTGGCAGTAAGTGCCATTAAATATCCTATGTAGTTTAACTCAATATTACCTTCTAGTTCTTCCGAAAAAACATCAACATTTAGCGCTTCAAGTCCTAATTTTTGTGCTTTTTCTACGTTCTCAGTATTTGAATCTACCAAAACTACATGACGATTGTTTTGATGTAAATAACTAGCAATAATTCTTGAAAATTCTCCTGCACCAACAATTAAAACACCATCAGATTTTGTTAAGTAAACACCTAATATTTTTGACATTAGTCGTGCAGTAGTTGCATTTAGCAATACGGTTCCAAGTACTATCATAAATACTAAAGGAGTAATTAATTCAGAGCCTTCTACTCCTAAATTAACGAGTTTAAGACCAAATAAAGAGGCAATTCCTGCAGCAACAATACCACGAGGTCCAACCCAACTTATAAATAGTTTTTCATTGGTTTTTAACGATGATTTATAAGCGCTAAAAAAGACTCCAGCAGGACGAACAATAAACACTACGATTGCAAATAATACGACCGTATTCCAATTGTATATAGCTTGTAGGTCAGATATGTTAATATTTGCCGAAAGTAAAATAAACAGAATTGAAATAAGTAAAACACTTAATGATTCTTTAAAGTATAAAAGTTCTTTTAAGTTAGGTAAACCGATGTTTCCAATAACCATTCCCATAACTACAACAGCGAGTAATCCTGACTCGTGCGCAAAAGCATCTGACAAAACAAATACGCCAAGTACAGTTGCTAATGTAAATACATTTAAAAGATAATGTGGAATTAATTTTCTTTTTATTGTGTATGCCAAAGCGTGTGCAAAGGTAAATCCAAAAGTAGCACCAAATAATACAATTTTAGCAAATTCTTGTAAGGCAGTTTTTGTAAATGAGTGTCCTTCTTCTACGCTTATAAATTCAAAAACTAATACAGCAACAAGTGCTCCTATAGGATCTATTAAAATTCCTTCCCATTTTAATATTGCTGATACGTCTCTTTTTAAAGGTACGTTTCTTAAAATTGGAGTAATTACGGTTGGACCTGTTACAATAATGAGTGATGAAAATAAAAAAGATATTTCCCAACTTGTGTTAAATGAGTAGTAGACTGCAATTGCAGCGCCAAAAAAGGTAACTAATGAGCCTAAAGTTATTAGTTTTGAAATAACAGAACTTACGTTTTTTATTTCTTTGAGTTTAAGTGTTAATCCTCCTTCAAATAGTATAATACTTATAGAAAGTGAAACAAAATAAAACAAGCTTTCTCCAGGAAATAAGCCTTTTTCACCATTCCATATTGGTTCTAGCC
>CAMZLV010000021.1 GCA_947311835.1 uncultured Lutibacter sp.
AATACGGTTTTATTTGTTTGATATTTTTTCTAACTAAATTTTCTATATTTTTCATAAAATATCTTTTAAGCGAATTGAAACTGCGTTTTTGTGTGCAACTAAGCCTTCTTTTTCTGCCATAATTTCTATGGATTTTCCTATGTTTTTCAACCCTTCTTTTGTTATTTTTTGAAAAGTGATGCTTTTGGTAAAACTGTCTAGATTAACTCCAGAATACGCTTTTGCATACCCATTTGTTGGTAAGGTATGGTTTGTTCCAGAGGCGTAATCGCCAGCACTTTCTGGCGTAAAATTTCCTATAAAGACAGAACCTGCATTTTGAATATTATCAACAAAAAAATCTTGGTTTTCGGTACAAATTATAAAATGTTCTGGCGCGTATTGATTGATAAAATTTAATGCTTCAATATCATTTTTCACCAAGATTAGTTTTGAATTTTTTAAGGCGTTTGCTGCGATTTCTTTTCTAGATAAATTTTTAAGTTGTTTGTCAATTTCTAATTGCGTTTTTTGAAGTATTTCTTTTGATGTAGCAATTAAAATTACTTGACTATCTGTACCGTGTTCTACTTGACTTAACAAATCTGAAGCGATATATGAGGCATTTGCAGTACTATCTGCCATCACCAACAATTCGCTTGGTCCTGCAGGCATATCTATGGCAACACCATATTTGGTAGCCATTTGTTTGGCAACCGTTACATATTGATTTCCTGGTCCAAATATTTTTGAAACCTTCGGAATGATTGCTGTTCCGAAAGTTAATGCTCCTATTGCTTGAATACCACCAACTTTATAAATTTTAGTGACACCACATAAACTTGCGGTGTATAAAATTGCAGGATGTATGTTTCCGTTTTTATCTGGTGGCGTGCATAAAATAATTTCATCACAACCCGCAATTTTTGCAGGTACTGCCAACATTAATACTGTAGAAAACAAAGGTGCTGTTCCTCCAGGAATATACAAACCGATGCTATTAATGGGTCTTTTTTCTTGCCAACACAGTACTCCTTTCATCGTTTCTACCGATACTTTTGGTGTTTTTTGTGCGGTATGAAATGCCTCGATATTCTTTTTTGCAAGTTGAATAGCGTTTTTTAAATCTACTGCTGTATTTTTTATTGCTTCACTAATTTCATCATCAGAAACTAGAAAATCATCCAGTTTAATTTTGTCAAATAATTGAGTGTATTTTTTAATAGCAGCATCTCCATTTAGTAACAATTCGTTAAAAACAGTATTCACTATTTGTTCTACTTCTTCAAAATTTTTAACAGGACGTTTTAATAAATCTCCTCTATTTTTATTTGATAATTCTTCTATTTTCATCACTTTATAATACCATTTTTTCTATTGGACATACCAAAATACCTTCAGCGCCATTTTGTTTTAATTGATCTATAATTTCCCAAAATTGATTTTTATGAATGACTGAATGTACAGAACTCCATCCTTTTTCTGCCAATGGTAATACGGTTGGACTTTTCATTCCAGGTAATAGTTCTAAGATTTCTTTCAGTTTATTGTTTGGCGCATTTAATAGAACATATTTTGAATCTCTTCCTTTTAATACGGCTTGCAATCGAAATTTTAATTTGTCTAAAATGAATTGTTTTTCGCTGCTTATTTGAGGTGATACTGCTAAAACGGCTTCAGAGGTTAATACAACTTCTACTTCTTTCAAATTATTTTTAAACAACGTTGAACCGCTTGAAACTATATCGAAAATACCATCTGCCAAACCAATATTTGGAGCAATTTCTACCGAACCATTGATGATATGAAGTTGTGTTGAAATATTTTTTGACTCTAAATATTTTTTTAGCGTATTTGGGTACGATGTTGCAATTTTTTTATTCGAAAAAAAACCAATTCCGTTATAGGAATCATTTTTAGGAATTGCCAAAGAAACACGACATTTAGAAAAACCTAATCGCTCTGTAATTATAATATCTTCTCCTTTTTCTATCAATACATTTTCTCCAATAATGGCAATGTCTACAACGCCATCACGTAAATACTGAGGAATATCTCCGTTTCTTAAATAAAAGATTTCTAGTGGAAAATTACTGGCAGAGGCTTTTAATTGATCTTTACCATTGTCGATAGAAATACCGCAATCTTTTAAGATTTTAAGCGAATCTTGGTTTAATCTACCTGATTTTTGAACTGCTATTTTTAATTTACTCATTTTTTTTGATTAGATAAGTTTGAGTAAATCTGTAAGATAATTCTTTGTAGAAAGATAAAACCCGTTTGATTTACTCAAACGGGTTTAAAATATATGTTGATTTTATTCAATACATTTTCAGCCTACTTGAGTGTAAGTATGAAAATGGCGATGATGTAATTGAATAAATTTCATTGTTCTGTTTTAACTGAGGCAAATATTTGTAAATATAATTTTAATATCCTAATTAAAAATAAGATTTTTTAGGTTTACACCAAAAACTCAAACAAATTAGGTTTGTCGTTTAAATATTCACCATAAAAATTTCTATCTTTCATTCGTCTGATAAGTGGTTGTAAATCTTCTTTTCTCAATAATTCTATACCAACTACAGCAGGAGCATTTTCTCTACTTGTTTTTTTAGAATATTCAAAGAAAGTAATATCGTCACTTTCTCCTAAAACTTCGGCTACAAACTCTTTTAAAGCCCCAGCACGCTGCGGAAAACGAATGATAAAATAATGTTTTAACCCATTAAATAACAACGCACGCTCTTTAATTTCTTCGGTTCTTGTAATGTCATTATTGCTTCCGCTTACTACACAAACTACATTTTTACCTTTAATTTCATCAGCAAAATCATCTAATGCACTTATGGTTAATGCGCCTGCTGGTTCTGCAACAATAGCATCTTTATTGTACAAATCTAAAATAGTTTGACACACTTTTCCTTCGGCAGCAGTAACAATTTGGTCTAAATTTTCTTTACAAATTTTAAAAGTCAATTCGCCTACTTGCTGTACGGCAGCACCATCAATAAATTTATCAATTTTAGGTAAAATTACATTTTTATTGTGTTTAAAAGCCGCTTTCATTGATGGAGCGCCTTGTGGTTCTACACCAATTATCTTGGTTTTTGGCGATAAAATTTTAAACACACTCGATAATCCAGAGGCCAAACCTCCACCACCAACTGGTACAAATACGTAATCTATCGGTTCTTTTGATTGCGCTATAATTTCTAATCCTACAGTTGCTTGTCCTTCAATAATTTTTTCGTCATTAAACGGATGCACAAAGGTTTTTTCTAACGCATCACATAATTTTTTTGCTTGATGAAAGGCATCATCAAACGTATCTCCAACCAACTGAACATCAACATAGCCATTGCCAAACATTTTTACTTGCTCAATTTTTTGTTTAGGCGTTGGTGCAGGCATAAAAATAGTACCTTTTATTTTTAAATGATTGCAAGCAAAAGCAACTCCTTGAGCATGATTTCCTGCACTTGCACACACTATTCCGCGTTTTCTTTCATCAACCGAAAGCGAACTTATTTTGTTAAATGCACCTCTAATTTTATAAGAACGGACTTGTTGTAAGTCTTCTCTTTTCAATAAAATATTGGCATCAAATTGCTGAGAATAATTTAAATTTTTAACCAAAGGGGTTGCTACAACTACTTCTTTTATCGTAGTTGCAGCATCCTTTACTTTTTGTAAACTAACGGTATAAGTCGTTTTTGTGTGCATTTTTAATGAAATGTAACCGATTCTCTTTCTACACCAACGTGTAATGATTCCATTGCTGTCATTTCTGCTCGTAATGATTTTCCTATTTTTTCGATGGCATGATTTTGAACAGCATCATTTACGGCTATTAATTCATTATTATCAACTTGATTTCCTTTAGAAAATGATTTTCCGATAACAGATGTATTTTGACTGTTAACAAAATTTTCTAATAAGGGTTTACACGCATGGTCAAATAAATAGCAACCGTATTCTGCAGTGTCAGAAATAATTCTGTTCATTTCAAATAACTTTTTTCTTGCTACAGTATTTGCAATCAACGGTAATTCATGCAAAGACTCGTAATAAGCAGATTCTTCTTTAATTCCTGATTTTACCATGGTGTCAAAGGCTAATTCTACTCCTGCTCTTACAAAAGCGACCATTAAAACACCGTTATCAAAATATTCTTGTTCAGAAATTTCTTGGTCGGTTGCTGGTGTTTTTTCAAAAGCAGTTTCGCCAGTTGCTGCACGCCATTTTAATAGATTTACATCGTCATTTGCCCAATCTTCCATCATTGTTTTAGAAAAATATCCTGACATGATATCATCCATATGTTTTACAAACAATGGCGCCATAATTTCTTTTAATTCTTCTGATAATTGGTAGGCTTTTATTTTTGATGGATTTGACAAACGATTCATCATATTGGTAATTCCACCTTGTTTTAAGGCTTCTGTAATGGTTTCCCATCCAAATTGAATTAGTTTTGAAGCATATGTTTTTTCAATACCATCAGCAATCATTTTGTCAAAAGACAAGATAGAAGCCGTTTGTAAAACACCACATAAGATGGTTTGCTCACCCATTAAATCCGATTTTACTTCTGCTACAAATGATGATTCTAACACGCCTGCTTTATGACCTCCTGTTGCAACTGCATAGGCTTTTGCTTGTGCCCATCCTTTGTTTTCTGGATCGTTTTCTGGATGAACAGCAATTAATGTTGGTACGCCAAATCCTCGTAAATATTCTTCTCTCACTTCTGTTCCAGGACATTTAGGAGCCACCATAATTACGGTAATATCTTCTCTAATTTGAATGCCTTCTTCTACAATATTAAATCCGTGAGAGTAGGATAATGTTGCGCCTTTTTTCATTAACGGCATAATGGCTTTTACCACATTGCTGTGTTGTTTGTCTGGCGTTAAATTTAAAACTACATCTGCAGTAGGAATTAACTCTTGATACGTGCCAACTGTAAAATTATTTTCAGTTGCGTTTAAATAAGAGGCTCTTTTTTCTGCAATAGCAGCATCACGTAAAGTGTACGAAATATTTAAACCAGAATCACGCATATTTAATCCTTGATTTAACCCTTGTGCACCGCAACCTACAATGACAATTTTTTTGTTTTTTAATGCCTTAATACCATCTTCAAATTCTGAAGAATCCATTAATCTACATTGTCCTAATTGATTTAATTTTCCTGCTAATGATAAGGTGTTGAAATAATTTGTTGCCATTTTTTTAGTTGTTATATGATGCTAATATTGTTGATATTTCCATTTTGTCTTTGGTAATTGCAATGCGTCCTGAACGTACAAACTGCATGATACCGTGTTTTTCTAATGTGTGATATAGTTTCTCTATATCTTCTTTGTTTCCAGATTTTTCTAATACAAAAAAATCTTTTTGAATGTTGATTACTTTCGTAGTATTGTTGTTAATTATTTGTTGAATTTCATCATTGTCTATCAGCAAATCAGCACTTAATTTAAACAAGCACGATTCTTGATAAATAGTTTCTTCATCTAGATGATAGTATGCTTTAATTACTTCTACTTGCTTTTCTATTTGACCAATAATTTTTTTAATTTGATCTTCGGTAACTTTTACCAATAACGTAAATCTAGAAACACTTTTAATTTCTGATTTAGAAATATTTAAACTTTCAATATTGATGTGTCTTCGTTGAAAAATTGCTGATATTCTATTTAATAAACCGATATTATTTTCGGTGTAAATAGAAACGGTGTATGTTTTTTTTGTATCCATAATTAGTCTAATCTTATTTCTGAAACTGATGCTCCTGTTGGTATCATAGGAAAAACATTTCCTTCTTTTTCTACTCTAACTTCTAAAAAATACGATTCTTTTGATGCGAGCATTTCTGCAACGGCATCAGCCAATTCTTCTCTTTTGGTTACTAGTTTTGTTTTAAAATGATATCCTTTTGCAATGGTGATAAAATCAGGATTTGTCATTACAGTTGATGCATATCTTCTGTCAAAAAACAATTCTTGCCATTGGCGTACCATTCCTAAAAATTCATTGTTAAGAATTACCATTTTAACAGCGCTTTGTGTTTGAAAAACAGTCCCCATTTCTTGGATGTTCATTTGCAAACCGCCATCGCCCATAATGGCAATTACTTCTTTTTCTGGTTTTCCCATTTTTGCACCTAAAGCAGCAGGCAAACCGAAGCCCATCGTTCCTAATCCGCCAGAAGTAATATTGCTTCTTGTTTTATTAAATTTGGCATATCTACTGGCAATCATTTGATGCTGACCAACATCTGTAACTACAATGGCATCGCCTTTTGTAACGTTATTTATTTGATGAATAACCTCACCCATAGTTAAACCTTCTTTGGTTGGTGATAAGTCTTTTTGAATAATTTTATCATACTCAATTTGATACAAATCTTTGAATTTTTGAATCCATTGTTGATGATTATTTTTATCAATTAAAGGTAAAATTTGTGCTAAAGTTTCTTTTACATCACCTAAAACAGCAACATCCGTTTTTACGTTTTTATCAATTTCTGCAGGATCAATTTCAAAATGAATCACTTTTGCTTGTGTTGCATATCTGCTTAAATCCCCTGTAACTCTATCGTCAAAACGCATTCCGATAGCAATTAAAACATCGCATTCATTGGTTAACATATTTGGCGCATAATTACCGTGCATCCCAACCATACCAAAGTGTAATGGATGTTCGGTTTCTAAAGCCGATAAGCCTAAAAGTGTACTTGCTGATGGTATATTTGCTTTTTCTATGAAGTTTTTAAATTCGGTTTCTGCTTCACCAATAATAACACCTTGACCGAAAACAATCATTGGTTTTTTTGCGTTATTTATAAGATTTGCAGCATCTTTTACTTTGTTGAAATCTACTTTTGGTACTGGGAAATAACTTCTTATAGATGTACATTTTTTGTACTTAAAATCTAACATTTCAAACTGTGCATCTTTTGTAATGTCAATTAATACAGGTCCTGGTCTTCCTGATTTTGCGATATAAAATGCTTTTGCTATAATTGTTGGTATTTCTGATGCTTTGGTTATTTGGTAATTCCATTTTGTGACAGGAGTAGAAATCCCTACAATATCGGTTTCTTGAAACGCATCAGAACCTAATAAATGACTTGCTACTTGTCCTGTAATGCATACCAAAGGTGTAGAGTCTATTTGCGCATCGGCAATACCAGTAATTAAATTTGTGGCTCCAGGTCCTGAAGTTGCAATAGCAACTCCTACTTTACCAGTTGCACGTGCGTAGCCTTGTGCTGCATGAGTTGCACCTTGTTCATGACGTGTTAATACATGCTGAATTTTATCCTGAAATTTATAAAACTCATCATAAACAGGCATAATTGCGCCTCCTGGATATCCGTAAATTAAATCGACACCTTCTGCTATTAATGATTTTACAACTGCTTCTGCACCAGAAATTGCTTGTATTTCTTTGGCTACTTTTTTTTCTTTTGTTTGAGTATTTGTTTCCATATTATTATTCTTTTTAACCGCAAAGGACACAATGGTTTACGCAAAGGTCGCAACGATTTTTATGAATATTATTTTTTAAAGTATTTGTTTCCATATTATTATTCTTTTTAACCGCAAAGGACAGAAGGTTTTACGCAAAGGTCGCAATGGTTTTTATGAATATTATTTTTTAAAATTCATCGGTAACACATCCGTTAGATGCTGATGAAACTGTTTTTGCATATTTATATAAAACACCTCTATTTACTTTAAGTGCTGGTGCTTTCCATTCTTTTTTTCTTAGTGCTAATTCTTCATCAGAAACCTCTAATGTGATGGAATTATCCGTTGCATTAATTATGATGGTATCTCCGTTTTTAATCAATGCAATTGCACCTCCATCTTGTGCTTCTGGTGTAATATGACCTACTACAAAACCGTGAGTTCCTCCAGAAAAACGACCATCGGTAATTAGTGCAACATCTTTACCCAAACCTGCACCCATAATTGCGGCAGTTGGTTTTAACATTTCTGGCATTCCAGGACCTCCTTTTGGACCTTCATAACGGATAACAACAACATCTCCTTTTTTTACTAAGCCATCTCTAATACCGTCATTTGCTAAAAATTCTCCTTCAAAAACAATTGCTTTTCCTTTAAAAATTAATCCTTCTTTTCCTGTAATTTTAGCAACAGCGCCTTCCGTTGCTAAATTTCCGTAGAGCATACGTAAATGTCCTGTTGCTTTAATAGGGTTTTCAATCGGTTTTATAACATCTTGTCCGTCTGTTAAACTCGGAACATTGGCTAAATTTTCTGCCACTGTTTTACCTGTAACAGTTAAGCAATCGCCGTGTAGCATGCCTTTTTCTAATAGATATTTCATCACAGCAGGAATTCCTCCAACACGATGTACGTCTTCCATTAAATATTTTCCACTTGGTTTTAAATCGGCTAAAAACGGAGTCGTATCAGAAATTTTTTGAAAATCTTCTAAAGTGAATTTTACATTTGCTGCTTTAGCGATGGCTAAAAAATGTAAAACCGCATTGGTAGAGCCTCCTAAAATAGTAATTAATCTAACTGCGTTTTCTAATGATTTTTTAGTAACAATATCAGATGGTTTAATATCTTTTTCTAATAAAGTACGTAGCATTTTTCCTGCTTCAATACTTTCGGTTTCTTTTTCATTACTAATTGCAGGGTTTGATGAATTGTACGGCAAACTCATTCCTAAGGCTTCAATTGCTGATGCCATGGTATTTGCAGTGTACATGCCGCCAC
>CAMZLV010000022.1 GCA_947311835.1 uncultured Lutibacter sp.
AAAAGCAGACCCAAAGAAAACTTCAGAGTTAGCACAGAGTATTTCCCCTTGGCATAAAAGTTCACCAGGTTATTTTTCTGACTTACAAAAACGTTTAACTAAATTTGTAGAGAGTGGTCAATTAGGAATTTTTGCAAATGGTTATTGGGGGCATCCTCAAATGAAACTTCCTGCAGAGGTAAATTTAATGGCTACAGCACACTATTTAGAAGCCTTAGAATGGCAAAAAGAAATTGTTAAAGTTCACGCTATTTTTGGTGGTAAAAATCCACACCCTAATTATTTAGTTGGAGGTATGGCTTGCGCTATCAATACTGAAGATCCAGGAGGCTTAAATGCTGAGCGATTAGCTTTTGTTGAAAGATTATTAAAAGATGGTAAAAAATTCGTAGAAGAAGTATATCTTCCAGATGTTATTGCTATAGCAGGCTTTTATAAAGATTGGGGTGCTATTGGAGATACAGGAAGAAACTTCATGAGTTATGGAGAGTTCCCTACAGGAAGCTATAATGATGTTGATACATATAGATATAAGCCGGGAGTTATTTTAAAAGGTGATTTATCAAAAGTTCATGAGGTAGGTCATAGGAATGAAGGGAATGATTATATTAAAGAATATATTAATAATTCTTGGTATGACTATTCTAGTGGAGATAATAATGAAGGAAAAACACCTTGGGAAGGAGAAACTAACATTAATTATACTGGACCAAAACCTCCTTATGAATACTTGAATGTTGAAGAAAAATACAGTTTTATTAAAACACCACGTTGGAAAGGATTACCAATGGAAGTTGGACCTTTATCGCGTGTTTTGGTAAATTATGTTAGCGGTGTAGAGGTTACGGTTAAAGACGTAGATATGGTGTTGGCTAAATTAGACGTGCCAGTTGAAGCGTTGTTCTCTACTTTAGGAAGAACTGCTGCAAGAGCTATTTGTGCAAAAGAAGCAGCAAATTGGGCGCTTGATGATTATGACCGATTAATAAAAAATATTAAGAATGGTGACAATAGAATGGCAAATCACGAGAAATGGGATCCAGAAACTTGGCCAAAAGAATGTAAAGGAGTTGGTTTTGGAGAAGCACCTCGTGGAGCTTTAGGACACTGGATTAAAATTAAAGATGGTAAAACAGATAATTACCAACAAGTAGTTCCTTCTACATGGAACGCTTCGCCAAGAGACCCTAAAGGACAGCGTTCGTCTTACGAAACCTCTCTTTTGGGTACGCCAGTTGCAGACGACAAGTTGCCTTTAGAGATTTTGAGAACTATACATTCATTTGATCCGTGTATTGCTTGTTCGGTGCACTTATATGATGAGCATGGTAAACATATTAATAGTGTTGATATGGTAACTGTTTGTACTATTTAATAATTAATATAAACTTTTATGAAAACTAAAAAATCAACAACGGCAATAACAAAGGATTATAAAAGACTCTATGTTTGGGAAATGCCAGTTAGAATATTTCATTGGCTTAATGCTTTGGCTATTGTAGTTCTCAGTATTACAGGGTTTATTATTGCAAATCCACCTGCTTTTTTGTCGCAACGAGAGGCTTTTGACACCTTTTGGATGGGTACGGTAAAGGTGGTGCATTTTGTGTCGGCTTATGTTTTTGTAGGTGTTATGATAATGCGTATATATTGGGCATTTGCGGGAAATGAATATGCTCATTGGCGTGCTTTTTGGCCTTTTACAAAAAAAGGAATACACAATATTATGCACGTAATAAAATATGACATAATTTTACTGAAAGAGAAAAATCCTAAATTAAAAGATATTAGTATAGGTCATAATTATATGGCTACAAGCGCTTACATTATGATGTTTATTTTTGCATTAGTAATGGTGTTTACAGGATTTGGTTTATATTCAAATCTTTCTTCTTTTTGGTTTACGAAACTGTTTTCTTGGGTTCCTTCAGTTTTTGGAGGAGACTTCCTTACAAGACAAATACATCACATTTTTATGTGGTTGATTATATTTGTAATAATCATACATATTTATCTTGTATTGTTTCATGATTGGCTTGAAGGTAGAGGAGAAACTTCATCAATGATAAGTGGTTTTAAATTTGTTAGAAAAGAACGAGTTAAAATAGAAGAAAAAAAGGGAAAGCACTTGAATACAGATAGAGGTACTGGTTTTGAAAAAGATTATGTAGATGAAGATGTTTTTAAAGAAAATAATTAAATAATTAATATAACTTTTTAATAAAGGTACTTTTACAGATGTAGAAGTACCCTTATTTTTTTATAATAATATGGCAAAAAAAGATGTAGCGAAAATTGACATGAATCTAATGGATTTTATGGTGGATAAATCTGATAAAATTCTAGTCTTAGGAATTGGAAATTACCTAATGGGTGATGAAGGTGTTGGTGTGCATATTATTCATGAAATGGAAGGTATGGACTTGCCAGATTATTTAGAAGTTTTAGATGGAGGTACAGGAGGTTTCTTTTTAATGAATGTTTTTGACCAATACGGAAAAGTAATATTTTTAGATGCCACAATGGATGGAAAAGAGGCTGGTTTTATTAAAGTTAGATATCCAAAATTTGCTTCTGATTTCCCAAAATCATTAAGTGTTCATGATGTAGGCCTTAAAGATATGGTAGAAGCACTATACATATTAGGAAATTTACCAGAATTGCATTTAATAACCATTTCTGTTAAAGGGATTCAACCAATGGTTGTTGGAATGACAGAAAAAGTAGAAAAAAGTGTGCCCAAAGCCATAAAAACCATTTTAGAATTGGCCGAAAAAATTCATAAAAAATCCATTAAATCTTAGTGAAAACCTATCAAATCCAAATTAAAGGAATTGTTCAAGGAGTTGGATTTCGCCCTTATGTTTATCATTTTTTTACTTCTAAAAAAATAAACGGTTGGGTAATTAACACTACTAATGGTGTTTTTATTCAAATAACTACCTCAGAGGATATCCTATTTTTAAAGGATAATCTATTAGATAACGCTCCTAAATTGGCAAAAATCACCAAAGTTAGTATTAATGAAATTGATTTTGTAGATTTTAAAAATTTCACAATTCGTTCTAGTAATGAGCAAAGTAATGTACAATTATTATTAACTCCAGATTTTGCAATTTGCGAAGATTGCAAAATGGAATTGCTAGACAAAAACAATAAACGGTATCAATATCCCTTTATAACTTGCACTAATTGCGGACCACGATATTCGATTATTGATGAACTTCCGTATGATAGAGAAACAACTACAATGGATAGTTTTAAAATGTGTACTTCTTGTAAAAAAGAGTACGACAATCCAACAGATAGAAGATACTATTCACAAACCAATTCTTGTAACGATTGTAAAATAAGTTTATCTCTTTATGAAAAAGAAGTATTAATTCAAACGGATTTTTTAAATTTAGACTTTATTATTGAGCAGTGGAATAATGGAAAAATTATTGCAATAAAAGGAATTGGTGGTTATTTATTAACATGTGACGCTACAAATAGCAAAGTGATTAAACAACTACGTAAACTTAAAAACAGACCAACAAAACCTTTCGCATTAATGTATCATGACATCTATGAACTAGGCGAAGATGTAGAAATGGGAATTGGTGAAAAATTAGAATTAGAAAGCGTTGCATCACCTATAGTTTTACTATCTATTAAAGGAGATAGGATGACACCAATTGATGTAGATATTATCGCTCCAAATCTCAATATTTTAGGAGTAATGATGCCATACACACCCCTGTTTAAGATGCTGTTAGATAAGTTTAAAAAACCTATTGTAGCAACTAGTGGTAACGTGTCTAATAGCACGATTATTTATAAAGACGAGATTTCAGAATTGGCTCAAATTTCTGATTATATTCTATCTAATGATAGAAAAATCACCATACCACAAGACGATAGTGTTATACGATATTCTTCTATAAAATCATACAGAACAGTAATAAGACGCTCTCGAGGTTTTGCGCCGTCTTATATTAATCCTAATTTAAAATTACCAAATGCAAATATATTAGCAATGGGATCAATGCTAAAAAGCACCTTAACTATTTTGCAAAACAATAATATTCATATCAGTCAGTATTTAGGGAATACAAATACATTAGAAGCGGAGAATAATTATAAAAACAGTTTCAATCATTTAGATGGTTTGTTTAAAAGACCAAAGTATAACACTATTTTGGTAGATAAGCATCCCGATTATTTTTCAACACAATATGGAAAAAAATTAGCCACTAAAAAGAATATAAACATAGAAGAAATTCAGCACCATAAAGCACATTTATTTGCAGTTTTAGGTGAGAATAATTTATTGAAAACTAATAACAAAGTATTGGGTGTAGTTTTTGACGGAACAGGTTTAGGTGATGATGGTCATATTTGGGGAGGAGAATTTTTTACTTTCTATAAAGGAAAAACAGAAAGAGTATATCATTTAGAAGAATTTCCGTTTATCTTAGGAGATAAATTACCAAAAGAACCTCGTATTTCAGCCTTTGTAATGGCTTCTAAAATGGAAAACAATTCAATTATTAAGGATAAATTTTCAACAACAGAATGGAACATCTATTCCAAATTACTAAAAAGCACAAAAATTAGAAGTTCAAGTGTAGGAAG
Organism: uncultured Lutibacter sp.; assembly: GCA_947311835.1. Lineage (GTDB taxonomy): Bacteria > Bacteroidota > Bacteroidia > Flavobacteriales > Flavobacteriaceae > Urechidicola. The sequence goes on from CAMZLV010000022.1 coordinate 4,618, forward strand.
ATTGTTTGATGCTGTTGCGTCTATAATTTTAGATATAAATAAACAATCGTATGAAGGAGAAGCCGCAATGAAATTAGAAAGTGCTGCTTACCGTTATTTTAGAAAAAATAATTTTACCAAATATTATTCTTATTTCAAAAAAGATATTTTACCTATTAATTTTTACGAATTTGTTATTAATAATATTATAATAGATTTAGATAAAGGATTTGAGAAAGATTTTATAGCAGCAAAATTTCATATAACATTAGCACACTATATTAATTTAGTTGCTAAAAAACAAGGTGTAAAAAAGGTATGTTTTAGCGGAGGAGTTTTTCAAAATCAATGGCTAGTGGAATTAATTTTGTCTTTTATGAAAGATGAATATGAATTGTATTTTCACAAACAATTATCACCAAATGATGAGAATATTTCGTTTGGTCAATTAATGTATTATCTTTACAGCAAAGAATAATGATATATGAGTGGTATTAAAAAATTTTTAAATAATCGAGCAAAAGGAATAGCTAAAGAAAATGCTATTAAAAATGGAATAGATTACGTTGAAACAACTACTAAAACTGTAGAAAAGACGATTATTAGCCCCGAAGTTGGCTTTGAAATTATTGAAGAGGAGGTACCTTTAAAAGAAGAAAATTTAGATTTAACTGATGATGAATTTTGGGACATTTCCAACTCATTTAATAAGCAACTTAAAATTAGTAAAAGCCAACCTGAAGAAATTTTACAAAAAATATTAGAAAGTTATAGCCCTTTAAAAATTAAACAATTCGCTCAAAGATATAAAGAATTAAATAGTTAAAATGAAATACCTAACTGAATATAGAAATCCAGAATTAGCACTAAAAGTATTAGATGAAATAAAAAAAACAGTTACAAAACCATGGAAAATAATGGAAGTTTGTGGTGGTCAAACACACTCATTAGTTAAAAATGGTATTTTAAATGTTTTACCAAAAGAAATCACAATGGTACACGGACCTGGATGTCCTGTTTGTGTCACACCGTTACATTTAATAGATAAAGCTATTTATTTGGCTGAAGAAAAAGGAGTAATTTTATGTAGTTTTGGCGATATGATTCGTGTTCCTGGTTCTAAAAAAAGCATTTTAGAAGCCAAAGCACAAGGAGCTGATATTAGAATTTTGTACTCACCTTTAGAGGCGGTTAACATTGCCAAAGAAAATCCAGATAAAGAAGTCGTATTTTTTGCAGTTGGTTTTGAAACAACTGCTCCTGCCAATGCCCTTTCTGTTTTACATGCCGAAAAACTGGGACTTTCAAATTACTCAATTTTAACATCTCACGTGTTAGTTCCTCCTGCAATTGAAAATGTAATGGAAGATGTAGATAGCCATATAGATGGCTTTTTAGCAGCAGGACATGTTTGTACAATTATGGGTTATTGGGAATATTATCCATTGGTAGAAAAATTTAATGTGCCTATTGTCGTTACAGGATTTGAACCTCTTGACATTTTACAAGGTATTTTGATGACTATCAAGCAACTAGAAGAAGGGAGAGCAGAAGTTGAAAATCAATATTCAAGAATAGTAACCGAAGAAGGAAATGAATCTGCTCAAGATGTAATAGCTAAAGTATTTAAAATTACTGATCGCGTGTGGAGAGGTATGGAAAATATACCTATGAGTGGTTATGGTGTTAAAGATGAATTTTCTAAGTTTGACGCTTTGAAAAAATTTGATGTAAATATAGAAGAAGCAACCGAAAATCAAGCATGTTTAGCTGGTGACATAATGAAAGGAATTATAAAACCAAATCAGTGTCCTGAATTTGGAAAATCATGCACACCTCAAAATCCATTAGGAGCTCCTATGGTTAGTACTGAAGGAGCATGCGCGGCTTATTATCACTTTTCAGATATCGTAAATTAAAAATTTACTAATGAAGGTTTTATTTATTACAACGGCTTTCAATGGAATGAGTCAACGTTTATGGATAGAATTAGATAAACTAAATCACGATGTCCATGTCATAATTCCTATTAATGCAAACCAATTAATAAGTGATACAGAAAGATACAATCCTGATTTAATTATAGCTCCATACTTAACATCAAAAATTCCAGAAAAAATCTACTCTAATTTCAAATGTCTTATTGTTCATCCTGGAATTAAAGGTGATAGAGGAGCGTCTTCATTAGATTGGGCAATACTTCGTGAAGAAAAAATTTGGGGTGTTACAATTTTAGAAGCTGTTGAAAAAATGGATGCTGGTGACATATGGGCATCTACTAATTTTCTGATGCGCAACGTAAGTAAAGGCGAAATTTACAGAAATGAAGTTACCCAAGCTGCTACAAAAGGTATATTACAAGCTATTACAAACTTTAATAATCCTAATTTTCACCCTCAACCCTTAGATTATTCTACACCTGAAATAAAAGGTAAATGGAATAATAAAACGAAACAGAAAGACTTTCAATTTAGTTGGAGTGACAATACATACAATATTATTAAAAAAATAAAAGCTGCCGATAGTTCTCCTGGAGTACTTGCAACTATTTTTGACAAAGAATTTTACGTGTATGGCGCTCACTTAGAAGAAAAATTAAAAGGTAATGCTGGTGATGTTTTAGCACAGAGAGATAACGCTATCTGTATTGCTACAAATGACAAATCCATTTGGCTTACTCATTTAAAATCTATAAAAAAAGAAAGTGTTAAACTTCCTGCAACAATTGCTTTAGGTGAACTAAGTTTGAATATACCTCTTAATGAGTTAGATCCTTTTAAAAACACCAATTACAACACTTGGCAAGAAATATACTTTCAACAAGAGGGTGAAATTGGTTATCTACATTTCGATTTTTATAATGGAGCTATGAGTACTTACCAATGTAACAATTTGAAGGAAGCCATTATTAAAGCTAAAAAAAAGGTTAAACTTATTGTTTTAATGGGAGGTAAAGATGTTTGGTCTAACGGAATACACCTTAACGTAATTGAAGCCTCTAAAAATCCTGAAGAAGAGTCTTGGAAAAATATAAACGCTATTGATGATTTAATATTAGAAATTATTAATTCTACCGATCATTATATAATTTCCGCTTTACAAGGAAATGCAGGTGCAGGAGGAGTGTCTTTAGCTCTTTCTGCCGATAAAATTTTATGTAGAAATGGTATTGTACTAAACCCTCATACCAAAAATATGGGGTTATATGGTTCTGAATATTGGACATATCTACTTCCTAAAAGGATAGGCTATCAAAAAGCAGAACGTTTTACGGAAGACTGTTTACCTTGGGGAGTTGATGTCGCTTTGGAAATAGGACTTATTGATGGATTTAAAGGAGAAAATAACCTAGAGTTCATAACTTTTGTGAAAAAACAGGCTAAGTCTATTATCAGCTTACCTTATTTTGATAAATTATTAAAAGCTAAAAAATTTCAACGTAAAAAAGATGAGCGTAACAAACCTCTACAAGAATATCGTAAAAATGAATTGGAACAAATGCACAAAAATTTCTTTCAAAACAACCTAGATTACCATTATAAACGATATTGTTTTGTTCATAAAATTGAAAACAACTCTTCAGAAACTATCAAAAACCTATATAGAAACAGAAGAGAGATTTATAGAAAACGTAAATGGGAAAATTTAGATTATTCTAATGAACTTTAAACTATCGTTAAATTTTCAATTTCATATTTATCAAGTAATCCATCTCTTTTTAATACAGTTAAATCTTGTTTAATCACTTTATCAAATAATACATTTTCTTCATTCATTTTATCTTTGACTGAGACATATACCTCTTTAAACCTATCTACATCTCCTTTTAATAAAAATAAAAGCCCTTTGTTTACCTCTAAATTAAGAGAGTTTTTTTCTATTTTAAAACCAGACTCAATAGATTGTTCTGCTATACCTAATTGATTGCTTCTAAGAGCAAACCACGAATACTTAATATAAGAATTGTGTAGAACTTCTTTTAGTCTCGGGTTTTTAGGATATTTTTGATAAAGTATATAATATAAATTAATAATATGCTTTTGCATCTTTAATTTTTCTTCTGGATCAAAGGTTTCATTTATTTTTTCTATAACTGCATTTTCTTTTACAATAGCATCAAAAACATCTAAATATTCTTCATTGATACGTTTAAAATAATTTTTGAAATAGGTCAAATCACTACGCATACTCTCAACAATAGGTCGTTTATCATCAATGTAATATGCTAACCTTTGCTCTATTTCATCTAAAATTTTGAGAGATGATTCTTTAAAACCTATATTAACCGTTTGTTCTAGTAAATTTTGATACATAGTTACAATATTAAAAAGAGTAACACAGACATCTAAATTAAAGAAAATTGGTTGTTGATTGGCTAATTCCCTTCTTAATACTAGAGCACTTTCAAAACTTTCTTCTGCTTTTTTATAATCGGCTTTTGTATCATAAAGAACACCTAAATTATGATGACATGTCGCTAAATAGTGAGAGTACAATTCAGGGTTATTAACAACCAACTCATTATATATTTTAAGCGCTTTTGAATAGTACTCTAAGGCTTTTTGTTTTCTTAATTTTTCAATTGCTGCTTTTTGTTCTTTATTATCAACTGAATTATCTGTAGATAAAGTTCCAAAACCTGAAAAACCTGTTAAACCAAAACTGTCGTAATCATCTTTTACCTCGTGTTGTTCAGTATAAACAATTCCTAAACTATTTAAGGTTGCTGCATAAAACGGCAAAAAAGTTTCTTTATCTACTTCTACTAGAGTTTTATATTCTTCTAAGGCTTTCTCATAATATGTTATAGCGTCAGTATATTTGTACATCGTTTTTGCCGTAACAGCTAAGTTGTTATAGGTTGCTGCCACTAAAGACCTATACGCTTCTGGTTGTTCTTCTGTTAGGTTTCTAAAAATCTTTAACGCTCTAAGATAGTTAGTTCTGGCGTCATACACATTATTTTCATCCGTATATACATTCCCTAAATTGTAATAAGCATTCGCAATAAAAGGACTCGTTTGATGTGTTTTTTTTATACTATCATAAATTGAAACCGCTTCTTTAAATTGTTTTTTAGCCATAAAATAGTCTCCTTTAGCATATGCAGCATCTCCATAAGAATAATGGGTGTTTGCAAGATGTATAGCGAAATCTGTTTTATTATCTTCATAAGCCTCTTTAAAAATACCAAGTGCTTCTTTATGATATTTCATCGCTTGTTTAGGATATTTTTTTACGGTAATTAATCCTAAATTATTTAATATTGTAGCTTTATTTATTTTTAAAAGTGATGCCTTTTTTTCGGGCAAACTTTTGTGTAGTTCCAAAGAGTTTATAAAACTATTTGTAGCTTCAACAGTATTATTAGTTCCTAAATAAATTCTACCAATACTATTATACAAATCTATTTTTTGCTCAATTACAGAAGTTTCTTTTATAGCATCACTATAATTTTCAATAGCTTCTTTATATTTTTTTGCTTCTATTAATATATTTCCTGTTGATATTTTTTCTTCAAAAACATTCATTGTGTTATTCTTTTAAAATTCTTAAATATTCACTTCTAGACACCTCGCTTAACCCAACATCAATTGTTTCATTGGTTTCCTTTTGCAAGTCCATTATTGTAAAATTTTCTAAAAGTAATTTTTTTGTTAATTCAATCAAAGCAAATTCTTTAACAAAGGGCTCTACTCCATTAATATATTCACCAAAATACACTTTTCCGTTATTAGCACCAAAAGCACCTCCAACCAAAACGTTATCTTTATATACCTCTACTGAAGTCGCTAACCCTCTTTTATCTATCTCTAAATAGGCTTTCATTAATTTTCCTGTAAGCCAACCATTATTCATCTCTCCTTTGTTTTCAATAGATTGAATAAGTTTCATTACACCTTCTAAATCTTGATTAAAACTAACTGAGAAATTTGCTTTTTCAATACCTTCTTTTACGTAATCAGGAACATCTAATTGATTTGGAAAAAGCACTATTCTAGGGTCTGGAGTCCACCACTTAGGATATCGCATAGGATTAGTCCATAAGTAAAAACCGCTTTTGTACCCCTCTAAAAGCCAACTTGAAGAAATTAAACCTCCTTCAGCCAGTAGACCTTCACTATCAGCAAAATGAGCAGGCGGAAATGCAATAATTTGTTCTTGAAGTTTAAATACAGGCATTCATTCGTTTATAATTAATGAATCGCAATATATAAAGATTCAGATAAAATAATGTATTTTTGAGCGATTAAAATATCATATAATTATGAAGATGCAATTAAGTTGTCCTATGCCAAAATTTGATTTTGATTTTATTACTTTAGGACACGGAAGCGGAGGACTACTTACAAATAAACTATTAGATAGCGGAGTTTTTGATATCTTAAAAAATGATAAATTAGACAAACGTCATGATGGTGCTTTTATAGAGATTAAAGGACCTATGGCTTTTTCTACTGATAGTTTTGTTATTGATCCCATTTTTTTTCCAGGAGGAAACATCGGTGAATTGGCAATAAATGGTACTGTAAATGATGTTGCAATGTGTGGTGCTATCCCTCAATATTTATCATTAAGTTTTATCTTAGAAGAAGGACTATCAATGACAGAGTTTTGGGACATTCTTGTTGGAATAAAAAACGCATGTGATAAAGCAGGTGTAATAGTTGTAACTGGAGATACTAAAGTGGTAGACAAAGGTAAAGGTGATAAAATTTTTATCAACACTACTGGAATAGGAAAAGTTCATCCTAAAGCAAATATTGATATTAATAATATTAAAACAGGTGATAAAATAATTGTTAGTAACCAAATAGCAACGCATGGTATTGCTATATTATCCGTTAGAGAAGGTTTAGAGTTTGAAACTACAATTAAAAGTGATACAACCAATTTAAACCACTCTATCACATCTTTACTCGATGAATTTGGAGAGAATATCCACCTTTTTAGAGACCCAACACGTGGCGGACTATCATCAACTTTAAACGAAATAGCAAGAGATACAAAAAAAGGTATTGTTTTACAAGATTATAAATTACCCATTGACAATCAAGTAAAAAGTGCTTGTGAAATTTTAGGTCTAGACCCATTATATACTGCTAATGAAGGTGTGTTTATCGCTATCGTTGCATCCGAAAAAGCAACACAGATAGTTGCTAAAATGCAAACGTTTGACAATTGTAAACACGCTTCAATAATTGGAGAAATTGTAACTAATCACCCTAACAAAGTAGTTATTACCAATACTATGGGAGGCAAACGTGTAGTGAGTATGCAAGTTGGCGAGCAATTACCTAGAATTTGTTAAAAACATTAATCCCAAGCATTCTCTATATTTTGAGTTGTATCAACTTTTTCGTCTTTTATTCTTGTGGTATTTTTTGTTGAAGTTGTTTTTTTAGGACTTACAATTTCTTTAGTCCATTCGGTCATATTTAAATCGTCCGTTTCTCCCATTTGCATTAAAATATCAAACGTTTTTTTAGCCTCAACCTCATCTACTACACTAATAGCAGCTCCAACATGTACTAAAACGTAATCATTAATTTTAGCCTCTGGCACCATGGCTAAATTCACTTCTTTTTTGATACCATCAAAATCGACTTTTCCAATTCTAAAAGTTGGGTCTAATTCTGCTACAATTTCTATTAATTTTCCTGGTATAGATAAACACATATGTTTTACGAATTTTTAATTTGATTTTTCTTAAGTTCAACGGTTAACCACTCATACCATTTTTCCATCCCTTGACCTGACGTTGCTGACACTTCAAAAAATTGCAAATGATGATTTACTTGTAAAGCATATTTTTTTAGGGCTTCTATATCAAAATTTAAATAAGGCAACAAATCAATTTTATTAATTATGCATATATCCGCACTATGAAACATGTCTGGATATTTAATAGGTTTATCTTCTCCTTCTGTAACGCTAATGATAACTACTCTTTTTTGTTCTCCTAAATCAAACATAGAAGGACACACTAAATTACCAACATTTTCTATCATTAAAATAGAATTTTCTTTTGGTTTGAGGTCTTTTACCGCTTCATAAATCATGTCACTCTCTAAATGACACCCTTTTCCAGTATTTACCTGAATCACGGGCACACTTAATGCGTCTATTCTATTAGCGTCATTGAGTGTTTGTTGATCTCCTTCTATAACATAAAAAGATAATTCATCTTTTAAACTAGATAGAGTAGTTTCTAAAATAGATGTTTTGCCCGATCCTGGCGAACTTACTAAGTTTAAAGTAAAGATATTTTTAGCTTCAAAATACCCACGGTTTCTTGCTGCTTCAATATTATTTTTACTTAAAATATCACGTTCTAAATCTATAACCGTTTTATCACCATGAAAATGAGTATGCTCATGATCGTGATCGTGATGATGAGGTTTTTCCTCGTTATGATGATGAGGTTTATTTATTGTAATTCCATCTGTTCCGCAACCGCAAACTCCACACATAATTCTATATTTTTATTTATATAACTTCTAATGATTTGACTCGTAATTCTTTTCCTTGTAAAATATCCTTAAAATAACTTTTGCATTCCGGACAACTATCATACATTTTTTTCATTGGATAAACAGTTTCACACTCTAAACATCTTGCTTTTCCTTTTTTAAAATCTATAACAAGTTTAGCCTTTTCTAACACCGTATTTTTTACAGCAGTTTCCCAAACGTATTCTAACGAATCCAACTCAACGCCAGCCATAGAACCTATTTCTAATTCAATACGTTCAACACTCGTTTTAGCTGCTTTTTTCGTTTCTGTTTCAGCAATTTTTACAATTCCCATTGCAATAGATAATTCATGCATAAATAACAAGTATAATTGCTGTAAAAATAGGTTTTTTTTTAGACCTATTTACAAAAAAATTATTAAAAAGCAAGAAACAACCAATAAAACCCTATAACAACAGCGAACAAAGCGCCTACAAACCTTATTCCTTTAAAAAATAGAGAATCATTAGTCTGCTTTGTTAACTTTACTATTTTACTTATAATAAGCGCATAAATAAACATCGCCAACACAGTCCCTATAGCAAAACCCAAAATATATTGAATTCCTTCAGCGTTGGTTTTAAAACTTAACGCTGGTAATAATAGTAAAAAATGAGCAACGCCAGCTAATCCATGCAAAAAACCTATACCAAATGATGATATTATATTTTGTTTTCTATTTTTCTTATGAACATGTTGATGGCTTTCATTTTCTATATGCTGATGTTTATGTATATGAATATATGACTCCTCTCCTACGTGAATATGTGGATGTTGATGCGTTTTTTGTTTTCTAAATATTCTGTAAAAAGCCCAAAAGCCAACTCCAATTAGCACAATACCCACTAACTGTTCACTATGCTCTGATATTTTTTGAATAGGAATAAAACCCTTAAATAATGTAAAAAGTACACCTATTAAAAGCATCCCTAATAAATGTCCAAATCCCCATGACAAACCAATCCTCCACGCTTTACGTTTCTCTTCTATGACTAAAGGTGTAATTGCTGCTAAATGGTCTGGACCTGAAATAACATGAAGTATAGAGGCTATTGTACCTGCTACAATAGGCGTTGTAAATATCATTTAATTAAAGTAATTATTATTGATAACGATTTTAAAATACAAAGTTAACTTAAAAAAACTAATCTTAAAAAAAATCAAATAGAAATCATGTAACCTCAAAATCTTTTAAAGAAATACGCCTCCCTTTTAATTTGATTTCTTCCGCAAAATCTCGAATAGTTCTGTCTTTAAAATCATGTAAAATCTTCTGTTTAAAAGGCGCAACTGTAAAATGAACAGGACATGGATTCTCATCACCACAAGATGATAAACCCATAAAACATTTAGTAAACTTATCGGTTCCATCAATACATTCAATGGTATTCCACACTGAATTTTCTAAATTACTTTTACTTAAATAAAAACCTCCTGAAGGTCCTTTTACAGAAGAAACTAAATTCTTTTTTGAAAGCTGTTGTAACAACTTCGCTAAAAAAGGTTGAGGAGATTCTAATTCTTCGGCAATTTTTTTTACTCCAATTTTTTTTGAATCGTCAGAATGTATAGCTAAATACAATATCGAACGTATAGCGTATTTACAAGCGTTTGATAACATTTCTTTTCATTTTTGGTCAAAGATAACAAAAAAAGACAATTATATCTGTTTATATATAATGTTCATCCAAAATAGCATTAATTATTTTCACTACATTTCCTCTTGCTACACATAAAAAATAAGAGTAATTTTGTGAAAACTAACAAAACTACACAATGTTTAAATACGGAATTGACAAACTAACAATAAAAAAAATCATCCAAATCACAAACGGAAACTTAAAAACCGTTCTTAATAAAGATGCTATTAAAAAAGTTAACGATTGTAGACAAAAAGTTGAAACTATAGCGAATAGCAACAAAGCCGTTTATGGTATAAACACTGGTTTTGGACCATTATGTGATGTACAAATCACTCCAGACCAAACAAGTTTACTCCAAGAAAATTTACTAATTACGCATGCTGTTGGCGTAGGAAATCCAATTGACAAACAACTTTCTAAAATTATGATGATTTGTAAAGTGCATGCTTTATGTCAAGGATTTTCAGGAATACGATTAAAAGTAATTGAACGTATTTTATTTTTTATTGAAAATGATCTACTTCCTGTTGTTCCAGAGCAAGGATCTGTAGGTGCTTCTGGTGATTTAGCACCACTTTCTCATTTGTTTTTACCACTTTTAGGCGAAGGTGAATTTTGGGTTAACAACGAAATTATAGCTGCAAAAGAAATTCTAAAAAAATATAATTTAAAACCAATAAAACTTCAAGCAAAAGAAGGGTTAGCACTAATAAATGGAACGCAATTTATTTTAGCACATGCTATTATCGGTCTTGATAAAATGAAATACCTTCTTGATTTGGCCGATGTTTGCGGCGCTATGAGTATTGAAGGTTATAAAGGAAGCGCATCGCCTTTTAAAAAAGAATTACATCAAATTAGAGCCTTTAAAGGAAATATAGAAGTTGCAAAACGCATGCGAATGCTTTTTGATAATTCAAAAAACATGCAATCTCATGGAGATTGTGAGCGCGTACAAGACCCTTATTCAATGCGTTGTATTCCTCAAGTACACGGCGCATCTAGAAATGCTTATTATCATCTAAAAAAACTAGCAACTATAGAAATGAATTCGGTAACAGATAATCCTATTGTTCTTAGCGATACCGAAGCAATTTCAGGAGGTAATTTTCACGGACAACCATTGGCAATGGCTTTGGATTATGCAGCGTTAGCTTCTGCCGAATTAGGAAACATATCTGACAGAAGAAGTTATTTATTACTTGAAGGCAAATATGGGTTGCCAAGATTATTAACTGATAAAGGTGGACTAAATTCAGGTTATATGATTCCGCAGTACACTACTGCTGCTTTAGTTACCGAAAACAAATCGTTATGCTTTCCTCCTTCTGCTGATAGTATTCCAACATCACTCGGACAGGAAGATCATGTTTCTATGGGTAGTATTTCTGGTAGAAAATTTAATCAAATATTAGGAAATATTGATAAGATTTTAGCCATTGAATTAATGTATGCAGCACAAGCTGTTGAATTTAGAAGACCTGACAAATTATCAGAAATTTTAGAAAAAAACCATCAAATTATCCGTAATAAAGTACCCAAACTTGAAGAAGACCGTATTTTAAAAGATGATATTAATAATTTAATAGAATTGGTTACAAAAAGAACATTCATCGTAAAATAAAATTATGAATTTCAAAGAACAAATACTGCAAGGAATACCAAGTGAATTACCTATAAAACATATATATCCTAAAGGAATAAATAGAGCACCTAAAAGAAAAGATATTTTAGCTGCAGAAGAAAAGCAATTGGCTATTCGAAATGCGTTGCGTTATTTTCCTAAAAAATGGCATCAAGAATTGGCTGTTGAATTTGCACAAGAATTACAAGAATACGGACGAATTTATATGTATCGTTTTAAACCAAATTATGATTTTTATGCGCGTCCTATTGCTGAATATCCTGCTAAATCACAACAAGCAGCTGCAATTATGCATATGATTCAAAACAATTTAAATCCTGCTGTTGCTCAACATCCAGAAGAACTAATAACCTACGGAGGAAATGGAGCCGTTTTTCAAAATTGGGCACAATATTTACTTACCATGCAGTATTTAGCAACAATGACTAACGAGCAAACACTACACATGTATTCTGGTCATCCAATGGGTTTGTTTCCTTCATCAAAAAATGCACCACGAGTTGTTGTAACAAACGGAATGATGATTCCCAACTATTCAGCACCTGATGATTGGGAAAAATTCAATGCTTTAGGCGTAACTCAATACGGACAAATGACGGCAGGATCTTTTATGTATATTGGTCCTCAAGGAATTGTGCACGGAACAACAATCACAGTTATGAATGCCTTTAGAAAAGTATTAAAAGACGGTGAATCTCCAAAAGGTAAAATCTTTTTAACCTCAGGCTTAGGAGGTATGAGTGGCGCACAACCAAAAGCAGGAAATATTGCAAACTGTATTACTGTAATTGCTGAAGTTAACGAAAAAGCAGCGAGAAAAAGGCACGAACAAGGCTGGATTGATGTTTTAGTAGATAATTTAGATGATTTAGTACAACGTACACAAGAAGCACAAACAACTAACGAAGTAGTTTCTATAGCATATATTGGAAATATTGTAGAAATTTGGGAACGTTTTTATGACGAAAACATATTTATACATTTAGGCTCAGATCAAACCTCATTACATATTCCTTGGACTGGCGGTTATTATCCTGTAGGAATTTCTTATGAAGAAGCCAACCGATTAATCCGTGAAAAACCCCAAACTTTTAAAGAAAAAGTACAAGAAAGTTTAAGAAGACAAGTTGCCGCAATTAACAAACACACGGCAAAAGGTACATATTTCTTTGATTATGGAAATGCTTTTTTACTAGAAAGCTCTAGAGCTGGAGCTACAATTTATAAAAATGACAATGGAGCGTTTTGCGATAAAGATTCTCCTTCCCTTAGAGAAGGAGCTAGAGAATGGGCATATCCATCTTATGTTC